>NZ_JBSGHL010000036.1:0-82055 GCF_053604375.1 Streptomyces sp. NPDC004031
ACTCCTTCGGGTCCTGGGTGTGCTCGTCGCGCCAGAAGCGGTAGCCCTCGGCGCTGCGGTCGATGACGGCCTCGGCGCCCATCGCCCGGCAGATCTCCGCCTTCTCGGGGCTGGACACCACACAGATCGGCGTCGCACCGCCGGCGAGCGCGAACTGCGTGGCGTAGGAGCCGAGTCCGCCGCTCGCGCCCCAGATGAGCACGTTGTCGCCCTGCTTCATCCCGGCGCCGTTGCGGGAGACCAGCTGCCGGTAGGCGGTGGAGTTGACCAGGCCGGGGGCCGCCGCCTCCTCCCACGTCAGGTGCTCCGGCTTGGGCATCAGCTGGTTGGACTTGACCAGGGCGATCTCGGCGAGGCCGCCGAAGTTGGTCTCGAAGCCCCAGATGCGCTGCTCGGGGTCGAGCATCGTGTCGTTGTGCCCGTCGGCCGACTCCAGTTCGACGCTCAGGCAGTGCGCCACGACCCGGTCGCCGGGCCGCCACTTGTTCACGCCCGGCCCGGTGCGCAGGACGACGCCCGCGAGGTCGGAGCCGATGACGTGGTAGGGCAGGTCGTGCCGGGCGGCGAGCGGTGAGGTGCGGCCGTAGCGCTCCAGGAAGGCGAAGGTCGAGACCGGCTCGAAGATCGACGTCCAGACCGAGTTGTAGTTGACCGAGCTGGCCATCACCGCGACCAGGGCCTCGCCCGGACCCACCTCCGGCACCGGCACCTCGTCCAGGTGCAGCGAGCGGCGCGGGTCCTTGTCGCGGGTGGCCAGGCCGGCGAACATCTCCGCCTCGTCCTTGTGCACGGTGACCGCGCGGTAGGACTCGGGCAGCGGCAGCGCCGCGAAGTCGGCGCTGCTGCCGGGGCCTTCGGCCGCGATCACGGCGTCCAGGATTTCCTTCATGTGACTCGCCTCCGGCGAAGCGTTCCGGTCGGGTGGGACGCCGGCGGAACGCTGGGGTCGGGTGGGGTGAGGGTGCCGTCGTCGGTCCGGCGAGGACGGAACGGGTGGAGCGAAGGAACCGCGCGGTGGCGCGGGAATGCCTGTGACGCAGGCGTCCGGGCCTGGGGGACAGCCGGCCTGCGGAGGGTACCGAGGGCCGTCCGCCCGGACTGGGGATACCGTATGGCACCGCGTGCCAGTCGTAAAGACACTGCGTGCCATATTTTTTCTTTTCAGTGTCACCCGGTGCGCGCGGGCAGGCAACAGCGGCCGTCCGGGTGCACCCGGACGGCCGCTGAACAGGGATTTCCCGGGGTGGGCGGCCCCTCAGGCCTTGCGGAGGGCTTCCTCGATGCTGCGCAGGATCTGCGCGGGCGAGGCGTCCGTACGCGCCACCGCGACGACGACCTCGTCCTGCCGGGTCACCGTCGCGGGCCGGGCGGCCGCGCCGCGGGACGGTATCCGGCCCGCCCCGACACCGGTGCCGAAGGTCGCCTTGATGACGTCGAAGGCGTGCTCCAGCTGCGCCTCCACGTCACCCTTGCCGTCCGCCCGCAGCCAGCGGCGCAGCACGTGGTTGTGCGCGGCGACCACCGCGGAGGCCGCGACCTCGGCGAGCAGCGGGTCGTCGTCGCCGTACCCTTGCGCGCTCTCGTCGAAGTGGCCCAGCAGATAGCGGGTGAACAGCCGCTCGTAGCGGGCCACCGAGGCGATCTCGCGCTCGCGCAGCGTCGGCACCTCGCGCGTCAGCCGGTAGCGCTCCACCGACACCTCCGGCAACTGCGCGTACATCCGCAGCACTTCGGTGATGCCGCGGCACACCGTGTCCAGCGGGTGCTCGTGCGGGTCGGCGGAGTCCAGCACCGCCTGCACGCGCACCAGCGTGTCGTCGTGGTCGGGGAAGATGGCCTCTTCCTTGGAGCGGAAGTGCCGGAAGAAGGTCCGCCGCGCCACGCCCGCCGCGGCGGCGATCTCGTCGACGGTCGTGGCCTCGTACCCCTGTGTGGCGAACAGGTGCATCGCGGCCGCCGCCAGGTCCTGCCGTACGCGCTGCCGCTGGGCGGCGGCGCGGGGGACGTTCGCGCCCTCGGGGACGCCGGACTTCGCGGACTGGGGCATGTGGGGAACGTAACACGGCGGACCGCCCCGCCCGGCACCCGGGGGAAAAGAGCCCCAGCTCCGGGCGGGAGGGGCCGCGTCCCCCACGGGTCTCCGGCGCGGGCGTCCGGCACGTCCGGGGCGCTCAGCGGCGGGCATACTCGCGGAAGCCGCGGCCGGTCTTGCGGCCCAGGCACCCCGCGGACACCAGATGCTCCAGCAGCGGCGCGGGCGCCAGGCCCGGGTCGCGGAACTCGTCGTGCAGCACCTGCTCGATCGCCAGCGACACGTCCAGGCCCACCACGTCCAGCAGCTCGAAGGGCCCCATCGGGTACCCGCCGCCGAGCTTCATCGCCGCGTCGATCGCGTCCACGCTCGCGTAGTGGTCCTGGAGCATCTTCACCGCGTTGTTCAGGTACGGGAAGAGCAGCGCGTTGACGACGAAGCCCGCCCGGTCGCCGCAGTCCACCGGGTGCTTGCGGATCCGCGCGCACACCGCGCGCAGGGTGGCCCGCACGTCGTCGCCGGTCAGGACGGTGGAGACGACCTCCACCAGCTTCATCGCGGGCGCCGGGTTGAAGAAGTGCATCCCGGCGACGTCCTGCGGGCGCCCGGTCACCCGGGCGATCGCCACCACCGGCAGCGAGGAGGTCGTCGTGGCCAGCACCGCGCCCGGCCTGCACACCTTGTCCAGCGTCCGGAAGAGCTCCTGCTTGACGAACAGGTCCTCGGCCACCGCCTCCACCACGAGGTCGGCCTCCGCCAGTTCGTCGTACGCCCCGGCGGGCGTGACCAGCGCCGCCGCGGCGTCCCGCTGCCCGGCGTCCAGCCGCCCCCGGGCCACCGCGCGGTCCAGCGCCGCCGCGACCCGGGCGACCGCCTGCTCGGCCTTCTCCGGGCTGCGCGCCGCCAGCCGCACCGGGAAGCCCGCCTTGGCGAAGACCTCGGCGATGCCCGTCGCCATCGTCCCCGACCCGGCCACGCCCACCGTGCGGACCTCGCGCGCGGGGGCCGCGTGCGCCGCCCCGCCCTGCGGGGTGCGCGGCTCGGGCACGACCGCGGAGCTGCCCGGCGCCTCGTAGGCGTAGAAACCGCGGCCCGACTTGCGGCCGTGCAGCCCCGCCGCGGCGAGCTGGCGCAGCACGGGCGCGGGGGAGTGCAGCCGGTCGCGGGTGGCCTCGTACATCGCGTCCAGCACGGTGGTGGCGGTGTCGATGCCGATCAGGTCCAGCAGCGCGAGCGGGCCCATCGGCAGGCCGCAGCCCAGCCGCATCGCCGCGTCGATGTCCTCGCGGGTGGCGTAGCGCGCCTCGTACATCGCGGCCGCCTGGTTGAGGTAGCCGAACAGCAGGCCGTCGGCGATGAAACCGGGCCGGTCGCCGACCGGCACGGGCTCCTTGCCGAGGCTGCGCACCAGGGCGGTGACCGCCGCCGTGGTCTGCGGCGAGGTCAGCACGGTGGAGACCACCTCGACCAGCTTCATGGCCGGTGCGGGCGCGAAGAAGTGCAGGCCCAGCACCCGGTCGGGGCGGCCGGTCTCGGCCGCGAGCCGGGTCACGGACAGCGCGTTGGTGCCGGTCGCGAGGATCGCCTCCGGCTTCGCCAGCCGGTCCAGCGCCGTGATGACGTCCCGCTTGACGTCGTAGCGCTCGTCGACGACCTCGACGACCAGGTCCGCGGCGGCGGCCGCCCGCAGGTCGGGAAAGGTGCGGAAGCGGGCGAGCGCGTCGGCCCGCTCCTCCGCGGTGCAGCGCCCGCGCTCCACCGAGCGGGCCGTCGAGCGCTCCAGGGCGGCGACCGCGCGGCGGGCGGCGCCCGGGTCGATGTCCACGCCGATCACCTCGTGACCGGCCCGGGTCATGACCTCGGCGATGCCGGTGCCCATGGTGCCCAGGCCCACGACGGCGACGACGGACGGGGGAGCGGCCTCGGGCGAGCCGGCGCCGGGCTGCGCGGCGGGCGCGGTGAGTGCGGGGGACGCGGGTGACGAGGGGGACGCAGGAGGTGCGGAGGGACGGGACATCGCGTGACTCCAGACGCTGGGGAGCGCGGGCGCGCCGCGGCGCGCACGGCGGGATGAGGGTGGGTGGAGTCGCGGGGCAGCCGGTGTGTGGGGGCGCGCCCGCGGGATACCCGGCCGGCCCTGTCCCGGGGCCGGGCCGCGATGATGCCGGACCGAACGTGGTCGTGCGGTGCGGGCGGCTGCGTCACCAGGCCGCCGTGCACGGTGCTTTCGAGGGTAACTGGCGAGTAACTTGAGCGCTACCCCTGCGCGCATGTGATCTGGACCGCCGACAGATGAGCGCACGCAGGCGGGTCCGGGCCGCCGTCCGTACGCCACCGTGGCGTACGCGCGGACCGGCCCGCACCCGCCCCGCGGGTCAGAGCAGCGTGAGCTGGGTGTCGCCCGGTCCGCTCCCGTCCTGCCCGCGCTCGCGCGCACGGCCGGGCTCGCGCTCCGCTGCGGCTTCCCGTTCCGGTACGGCCCCGCGCTCCGCCTCGGGGCGGCGGAAGCCGCGGGCCGGGCCGCAGCCGAACTCGGCGGCGAACTCGTGCACCTGGCGGGTGATCCGGCGCTGGTACCACGTCGGCGCGTAGGCCCCGCCCGCGTACATCGTCTCGTAGCGCCGTACCAGGTGCGGGTGCTCGCGGGCCAGCCACGCCATGTACCACTCCCGCGCGCCCGGCCGCAGGTGCAGCACCAGCGGGGTCACGGATCCCGCCCCGGCGGCGGCGATCGCCCGTACCGTCGCCCGCAGCTGCTCCGGCGAGTCGCTGAGGAAGGGCAGCACCGGCGCCATCAGCACCGAGGCCGGTATCCCGTTCTCCGCGAGGGTGCGGCAGACCGCCAGACGCGTCTGGGGGGAAGGCGTGCCCGGCTCCACGCTGCGCCACAGCTCGCCGTCCAGGAAGCCGACGGACAGCGCGATGGACACCTCGGTGACGCGGGCGGCCTGCCGCACCAGCTCCAGGTCGCGCAGGATGAGCGAGCCCTTGGTGAGGATCGAGAAGGGGTTGGCGTGGTCCCGCAGTGCCGCGAGGATGCCGGGCATCAGCCGGTAGCGGCCCTCGGCCCTCTGGTAGCAGTCGACGTTGGTGCCCATCGCTATGTGCTCGCCGCGCCAGCGCGGTGCGGCCAGTTCGCGGCGCAGCAGCTCCGGGGCGTTGGTCTTCACCACGATCTGGGTGTCGAAGCCGAGCCCGGTGTCCAGGTCCAGATAGCTGTGCGTCTTGCGCGCGAAGCAGTAGACGCACGCGTGGCTGCACCCGCGGTAGGGATTGACCGTCCACTCGAAGGGCATGCGCGAGGCGCCCGGCACCCGGTTCAGGATCGAGCGGGCGCGTACCTCGTGGAAGGTGATGCCGCGGAATTCGGGCGTGTCGAAGCGGCGGGTCACCGCGTCGGTGCCGAAGAGCGCGGCCGTCGCGTCCTCCCGCCCCAGCTGTTCCCAGCGCATCGCGCCCTCCCTGTGGTCGTCCGGTGTGCCGTGCTTCTCCACAATAGAACAAAGATTCGAAGATCGGGTGTGGTTGGCTTGTGCGGCGCGTCGCACGAAGAGCGCGCACGGACACGGACCGAGGAGAACCAATGGCGCTGGTCGAGGCCACCACCGAGCGGATCGTCGCCGCGGAGCCGGAGCGCGTCTACGCGGCTCTCGCCGACTACGCGGGCACCCGCGGCCGGGTGCTGCCTGAGCAGTTCAGCGAGTACGAGGTGCGCGAGGGCGGCGAGGGCGCCGGCACCCTCGTGCACTGGCGGCTCCAGGCCACGAGCAAGCGGGTGCGCGACTGCCTGCTGGACGTGACCGCGCCCGCCGAGCGGCAGTTGCTGGAGAGCGACCGCAACTCCAGCATGACCACCGCCTGGACGGTGACCGAGGAGGGCGCCGGCCGCAGCAAGGTCGTCGCCACGACCCGCTGGCAGGGCGCCGGAGGCGTCGGCGGCTTCTTCGAGCGCACCTTCGCGCCCAAGGGGCTCAACCGGATCTACGACGAGATCCTGGCGAAGTTCGCCGCCGAGGTCGAAGCGCGCGGCTGACGCCCCCGGGCCGCCGCCCGGCATCCTTGCCCCGTCTGTCACCCGGCCGGTTTCGCGATCTTTCACTGATACGGGTGGTTTTGCCTACTTCCTGAGAATCGCCGCGCCCCTGCTTCGTTGTCGCCTCATGGCGGAGACGGTGGCGGAGCAGGTGTGACGAGGGGAGTGACGGGTGGCAGGCAGTGCGCTCACGGCGCGGACGGCGGCACCGGCCGAGGACGGCGCGGGCGGCGGAACGGAGGACGAGGGGGAGCGGAGCGCGGCCCGCAGCCCCGCCCTGCGGCAGACCGCGGGCATCGCCGAGACCGTCGTGGACGGCACCGAAACGACCACCACGGTCGTCCTGCCGGCCGCGGACGGCGGCCCCCCGCCGGACACCGGTGACGAGGCGGAGCAGCCGGGCGGGGCCGCGCCCGTCGATCTGGCACCACGCCGGGTCCGGCTGGTCTTCGTGGGCCTCATGCTGGCCCTGCTGCTGGCCGCGCTCGACCAGATGATCGTGGCCACCGCGCTGCCCAAGATCGTCGGCGAACTGCACGGCCTGGACAAGATGTCCTGGGTCGTCACCGCCTACCTGCTGGCGTCCACCATCGGCCTGCCGATCTACGGCAAGCTCGGCGACCTCTTCGGCCGCAAGGGCGTCTTCCAGTTCGCCATCCTGACCTTCGTCGCCGGCTCCGCGCTGGCGGCCTGGTCCCGCTCCATGAACGAGCTGATCGCCTTCCGCGCCGTGCAGGGCATCGGCGGCGGCGGGCTCATGATCGGCGTCCAGGCGATCATGGCCGACATCGTCCCGCCCCGCGAGCGCGGGCGCTACATGGGCACCATCGGCGCCGCCTTCGGGCTCGCCTCCGTCGCCGGGCCGCTGCTCGGCGGCTTCTTCACCGACCACGCCTCCTGGCGCTGGTGCTTCGCGATCAACATCCCCTTCGGCCTGGTCACCCTCGCCGTCATCGCGCTGGTGCTCAAACTGCCCAAACCGGCCGTCCGCCCCAAACTGGACGTGCTGGGCGCGCTGCTGCTCGCCGCGGGCTCCACCTGCCTGGTGCTGCTCACCACCTGGGGCGGCGCCACGTACGGCTGGCGCTCCAAGGAGATCCTGGGCCTGGGCGCGGGCGCCGCGGGCTGCGCGCTGCTCTTCCTGATCGTCGAGCGGTACGCGGCCGAGCCCGTCATCCCGCTGCGGCTCTTCCGGGACGGCGTCTTCAACGTCACGGCCCTCATCGGCTGCGTCGTCGGCGTCGCCCTCTTCGGCGCCGCCAGCTACCTGCCGACCTTCCTGCAGATGGTCGACGGCGCGAGCGCCACCAGTTCGGGCCTGCTGATGCTGCCCATGATGCTCGGCGTCGTCGTCGCCTCCATCGTCGGCGGCCAGCTCATCAGCCGCACCGGGCGGTACAAGATCTTCCCCGTCCTGGGCGGCGCGCTGTCCGCCGTCGGCATGTGGCTGCTGTCGCTGATGGGCGCGGACACCCCGCAGGTCACCTACAGCGTCTACATGGCCGTGCTCGGCCTCGGCATCGGCATGGTGCTGCCGGTGCTGGTGCTCGCCGTCCAGAACTCCGTGCGGCCCTCCGACATCGGGGCGGCCACCAGCGCGAACAACTACTTCCGGCAGATCGGCGGCTCCGTCGGCGCCGCGATCTTCGGCACGCTCTTCGCCGACCGGCTCGGCAAGCGGCTCGCCGTCGAACTGCCGCACGGCGCCCGGCTGCCCGACCCGCAGTCGGTCACCCCGCAACTCGTCCGCACCCTGCCCGCCGCGGTGCGCGACGGCTACATCCGGGCATACGCCGACGCCATGCCGCGGATCTTCCTCTACCTGGTGCCGGTGCTCGTCCTCGGCTTCCTCTTCGCCTTCCTGCTCAAGGAGAAACCCTTGGTCACCCAGCACGGCCCCGGGGCCGCGACCGCCACTGCCACCGCGTACGACGGCCCCCTCGGCGGGCATCCGGACGGTACGGCGGGCGACGCGTCGCTGCCCGGCGCCCGCTCCGCCCCCTTCGCCGCGCCGCCGCACAGCGGGGTCGCCGTGTGCGGCACGGTCCAGCACTCCGACGGCAGCGGGGTCGGCCGGGCCGCGCTCACCCTCATCGACGGCACCGGACGCCAGGTCGGACGCGGCGCCACCGCCACCGACGGCCGCTTCGCGCTCAGCGCGCCCGGCGGCGGCAGCTACGTGCTCATCGCCGCGGCCGGCGGGCATCAGCCGCAGGCCGTCACCGTCACCGTCGGCGAGCACCCGGTCGACCTCGACGTCGTCCTCGGCGGCGCCGGACGGCTGGCCGGCGCGGTGCGCACCGCCGACGGCACACCGGTACGGGAGGCCGTCGTCACCCTCACCGACGTCCGTGGCGACGTCGTGGGCACCGCCCGCAGCGGCCGCGAGGGCGAGTACGTCCTGGCCGAACTGGTCGCCGGCGAGTACACGCTCGCCGCGAGCGCCCCCGCGTTCCGGCCCGCCGCCCTCCCCGTCACCGTCCAGGCCTCCCGCGAGACCCGGCAGGACGTCGAACTCGCGGGCGGCGCGGTCCTGCGCGGCACCGTCCGCGCCCCCGGCGGCCGCACGGTCGAGGACGCGCGCGTGACCCTGCTGGACGCCGCGGGCAACGTCGTCGACTCCGTCACGACCGGCCCCGACGGCACCTTCCGCTTCGTCGACCTGGCGGCGGGGGAGTACACCGTCATCGCGGCGGGGTACCCGCCGGTGGCCACGGTCCTCCAGGTCGCGGGCGGCGGCCGCACCGAACGCGACCTCCAGCTCGGCCACCCGGACTAGCCCGCCCATACCCGAGCCCCACCGCGCGGGGCGCCCGCGCGGTGGGGCACCCGTTTTCAGGGGCGCGGGGGACTGCGCGACAAGCCACATCCGTGGCGCGGGTCGTCACCGGCCCCGAGGGCCAGTTCGGTCCTCCCCCAGAGCTCCGCCTGGGAGGTGCCCCCAGGGCCACCGGCCGGTGGGTGGTTGCTCGCGCAGTTCCCGCGCCCCTGAAAACGCCCACCCCCCGCGGCAGCGGAAGCGCACCGCCCCGCGGGAGGGCGGAGGTCAGTTGCTGGGCTTGGGGCACTGCGTGCCCCGGATGTCCGTGTAGGAGCCGCCGATACGGTACGTACCGGCGGACGGCACGTACAGCCGCGTCCACTCCCCGTCCGCGGCAAGGCACCCGTGCTGGTTGTCCTTCGCCCCCTCGATGCCGAGCACCGGCGACCAGGGGATCCTCAGCAGCACGCTGCCGGCGTTCGGCATGGAGACGGTCAGCTCGGCCGGTCCGGCCTCCTCGACCGTGGCCGGCGGGTCGGCGAGCGGCTGGACCTCGCCCGCGACCTTGAAGACCTGCCAGTTCTGGTCGCTCCACACCGGGTGGAGCCAGTCCGGGGCGGAGCGGACGATCTTCGCCTCGGCGACGGCGGCGCCGTCCGGCTCGTCGGCGGGCAGCACGACGTAGTAGACGCTCCAGTGCTCCAGCCACGCCTTGTACGTGTCGGCGTTGAGCGTGCCGTCGTAGAAGAGGGGGTTGCGCTCGACGTCGGCCTGCCGGTTCCAGCCGCGGGCCAGGTTGACGTAGGGGGACAGGCCCGAGGCCTCCCAGTGGGAGCGCAGCGGGACGACCTCGACGCGGCCCCGGTCGGCCTCGACCTTCTGGAGTTCGGCGATGAGCGGCGGGGCGTGCCGCACCGTGGAGGTGACGGCGGTGGTGTTGACCTGGTCCACGATCGGCTTGGTGACCTGCCAGGCCGCGATGCCGGCGAAGGCCAGCCACAGGGCCACCAGCCGGTAGCCGGTCCACTTGCTGTCGCGGGCCACGAGGAGCATCACCGTGCCGCCGAAGAGCAGCGCGAGGCGCTCGACGTTGCTCCCGATGGGGGAGGGGATGATCCAGGTCAGCGCGACGCCGATGGCGTAGAGCCAGGAGCCTGCGTGGACCTCGCGCCACTTGCGCGGCACCACCAGGGCGGTGACGACGGCGATGGCGAACGGGATGATCGCGAAGTACCAGGCGAAGGGCTGCACCCCGTAGAAGGGGAACAGCAGCGATGTCGCGCCGACGACCAGCGGCGGCACCGCGGTGAGCACGTAGGCGTCGACCCGGCGGCCGGTCAGGAACAGCGCGGCGGCCAGCACCAGGACGAACAGGCCCGCCACGGGACTGCACATGGTGGCCAGCGCGGTCATGGTCGCGGCGGTGGCCAGCTGCGGGGAGCGGCCCCGCAGATTCTGCGCGGCCGGGAAGAGCACCAGCGTGGCGACCATCGCGAAGAGCATGCCGAGTGCGAAGGTGACCCGGCCGGAGACGACGTCACACCAAAGAGCGAACGTCGTCCACAGCACCGGCACCATCGGACGGCGGATGCCGGTGCGGACCAGGAGCGCCGCGCCGACCGTGCCGGACAGCGTGCCGGCGATCACCGCGGTCGTCCGCACGCCCAGCGCCGCCATGATGTACGGCGAGAGGATGCTGTAGGAGGCGGGGTGCATCCCGCCGTACCAGGAGAAGTTGTACGACGCCGACGGGTGGGCCCGTATGAAGTCGGTCCACGCATACTGCGCGGCCATGTCGCCGGAGTCCTTGGCGAGGTAGAAGGCCCAGAGCAGGTGAAGTACGGCGGCCACCGCGGTGGCCACGACGACCGGATGGCGTACGTTCACGCGGCGCAGCAGGTCCCTGGGTTTCCGTGAAGCGGAAACCCGCGCAGGCTGCCAGGTCGTCACAAGGCCTCTTCCGTCAGGGGGCGGTTGCGTTGCCCCGGCCGGGCGCTTCCGGCGGGGTCGGACCCCGACGCTCCAGCGGCCCGGATCGGAGTTCGAACACAGACTTCGGACGCTAGCACGCCGCGTGCGGTTGCTCGCGCGCGGGCGTACGCCGGATTCGGCGGTTGCGGCCCGCGCCACACGCTACCGGTCGTACCGTGGTATCGGCATCGCAGATCTTGCGCCGTACGGGTGGCCTCACCTGCCGGTGAAGGGGTCCGCGGCTGCCGGGGGAAGGAGCCCGACCCAGCATGGACGCCCGTATTCCGCCGGATTTCTCCGGCCGGATCCCGCTCGCGGTGATCGTCGTGGACGCGGCGGGCACGGTGTCGCACTGGAGTACGGGGGCGCGCCGGCTCTTCGGCCCCTCCCGGGTGGAAGCCGTGGGACGCCCGGCCGCCGACCTGCTGCCCGTGGCCGGCGCGCTGGAGAGCGCGGCGCCGCAGGAGCCCGCGGGCGGACCCGCGTACCCGTCCGGCGGCGGACCGGACCTCGGGGGCCTGGGCGAACTTGGAGGACTGCGCGACCTCGGCGGGCTGGGCGAACTCGGCGGACTGGGGGATCTCGGCGGACTGGGGGATCTCGACGATCCGCTCACCGGCGCGGGCCCCTACCCCACGGCGGGCCGGGCGCGGCTCTTCGGCGAGAAGCCCGCGCCGGGTGAGGCGCTCGACGTGCTCTGGTGGGCCTATCCGCTGGTCGGCCCGGGGTCCGAGCGGCTGCTGGTGCTGGCCGCGGACGCCGCCCCGCTGCTGGCCGCGCTGCCCGGCGCCGCGCAGGCGGCCGGCCTGGCGGAGGAGGGCGAGGGGACGGGGGCGGCGCCTCGCGTCGCGCCCGGCTTCGCCCTGCACACCGAATTCGCCGAGGCCGACGAGCTGGCCGGGCAGCTGCCGGAGATCCTGCCCGGGATGAACCCGCTGGACAGCGCGCGGGTCGTCGCCCAGGTGCTGGAGCTGGGCTACCCGGTGCTGGAGATCAGCCGGCACGAACGGGTGCCGGTCACGCCGGACTGGGGTGTGCCGCGCCGGGTCGAGCGGCAGGCCCGGCGGCGGGCCGCACAGCAGGCGGCCGCGGCCGACCCCCGCTCCGTACCGGCCGAGGACCTGGCGCCGGACCTGGAGCACGCGGCGGTGCGCGAGCACCTGGAGTTCCTCAACGAGGTCAGCCGCCGGATCGGCACCTCGCTGGACCTGGCCCGTACCGTCGAGGAGGTCAGCCAGGCGGTCGTGCCGCGCTTCACGGACGTCGCGGGCACCTATCTGCGGGAGCAGGTGCTCGCCGGTGAGGGCTTCCCGGACGGGCCGCCGGACGTCACCACCATGTGGTATCGCGTCGCGGTCGAGCACACCGACGAGCCGGGCCGCTGGGACGACGTCGTGCCGGTCGGCGAGTCGATGCCCTTCCCCGCGCAGACCCCCTTCTTCCAGTGCATGACCACCGGCGAGCCGGTGCTCGTGCCGCGCATCGGTGAGGAGCTGGGCCGCGCCATCGCCGAGCAGTTCCCCAAGCGCGACATCAGCCCGCTGATCACCCACCGCTCCATGCTGGTCGTGCCGCTCAAGGCGCGCGACGTGGTGCTGGGCTTCATGATCCTGCTGCGGCACCGCGAGCGGCCGCCGTTCGACGACATGGACCGGGTGACCGGCGCCGAGCTGGCCGCCCGCGCCGGGCTCGTGCTGGACAACGCCCGTATGTACACGCACCAGGAGAACGTCGCCGACACCCTCCAGGACAGCATGCTGCCGCACATCCCGCCGCGGATGCCCGGCTGCGACGTGGCGACCCGCTACCTGCCCGGCACCCGCCTCGGCCGGGTCGGCGGCGACTGGTTCGACGCCGTCAAACTGCCCGGCTCGCGGCTCGCGCTGGTCGTCGGCGACGTCATGGGCCACGGGCTGAACTCCGCGGCGATGATGGGCCAGTTCCGTACCGCCGTGCAGACCATGGCGCAGCTCGGCCTGCCGCCCGCGCAACTGCTGCGCACCCTGGACGACCTCGCGCAGCGGCTCGGCGAGCAGTATCTGGCGACGTGCCTGTACGCGGTGTACGACCCGGTGGAGTCCGAGGTGCTGATCGCCAACGCCGGGCACATCCCGCCGGTGCTGGTGCGCGCCGCGGACGGCCGCAGCGAGCTGCTGGAGCTGCCGACCGGCGCGCCGCTCGGCGTCGGAGGGGTGCCCTTCGAGACGGTGCGCGTCCCCGTCGCGCCCGGCGACCGGCTGGTGCTGTGCACCGACGGGCTGGTCGAGGTGCGCGGGCAGGACATCGGGGCGGGCCTGGCCGCGCTGTGCGAGAGCGCGGCGCACCCGGCCGCGTCCATGGACGACGCGTGCGACACCGTCATCCGCGCGCTGAACCGGCGCGGCGGCCGGGGCGACGACGTCGCCCTGCTGATGGCCCGGCTGAACGGCATCCCCCGTTCCGACGTCGCCGCGTGGGAGCTGGCCGCCGAGCCGCGCGAGGTCGCCCGTGCCCGCGCCCTGGTGCGCGGGCGGCTGCGCGAGTGGCGGCTGCCCGAGACGGCCGAGACCGCGGAGCTGCTGGTCGGCGAGGTCGTCACCAACGCCGTACGGCACGCGCACGACGGGCCCGTGCGGCTGCGGATGGTGCGGGCGGACGACGCGCTGCTGGTGGAGGTGTCCGACGACGACCACGGGGTGCCGGTGCTGCTCAGCGCGGGTCCGCAGGACGAGGGCGGGCGCGGGGTGCGGATCGTGAGCAGGCTCGCGCGCGAGTGGGGCACCAGCCGCTCCGCGCGGGGCAAGACGGTGTGGTTCGAGCAGGCCCTCCGGTAGGCGCGGCGGGCCCCGCCCGCCCACCGGCGAGTTCGTAGGTCACGGCGTGGGGAGTGTGGTCGCGTGAACGTCTCCGGCAGGTACGCGAAGGTGTGGGAGAGCTTCTGGGAAGCCGCCCCCGGCGGGCGCGGCGGCGTCCTGTGGGACGCGGAGCCGGAGCTGACGGTGGGCCGGCACCTGGCCCACTTCGCCGCGCACTTCGACCCCGGCCTGCCGCTGGTCGACCTCGGCTGCGGCAACGGCACCCTGACCCGCTGGCTGGCCGGACGCTACGACCGGGTCGTCGGTGCGGACCTCGCGCACGCCGCCGTCGCCCGCGCCGCCCGCGACGACCCGCACGGGCTGGCCGCCTACCAGCAGCTCGACGCCGTGGACACCGACGCGGTGCGCGCCCTGCACGACGAGCTGGGCGACGCCAACGTCTACCTGCGCGGCGTCCTGCACCAGAGCGAGCCCGCCGACCGCGCCCGGCTGGTCGACGGCATCGCCACCCTCACCGGACACCGCGGCCGGGTCTTCGCCGTGGAGCCGGCCGAGGCCGCCAAGGGGGTGCTGCTCACCATCGCGCAGGACCCCGCGGGTCCGCCGCCCAAGCTGGGCGCGGTCCTCGCGCACGGCATCGCGCCCGGCGAGGTCGCGGACGCCGCGCTGCCCGGCTACTTCGCCGCCGCGGGCCTGACCGTGCTCGCCGCGGGCGAGGAGCCGCTGGTGACCGCGGAGTTCCGTGCCGACGGCGCCAGGATCGAGCTGCCGTCACAGTGGCTGGTGGCGGGCATGGCCGCGTAATGTGACCTCGCATGCGGAAGATCCTCGTCTCGGCCGACATGGAGGGCGCCACCGGCGTCACATGGCCGGCCGACGTGCTCCCCGGCACCGAGCAGTGGCAGCGCTGCCGGCACATGTTCACCTCGGACGTCAACGCCGCCGTCGCGGGCTTCCTCGACGCAGGCGTCGACCAGGTGCTCGTCAACGAAGCCCACTGGACGATGCGCAACCTGCTGCTGGAGCAGCTGGACGAGCGCGCGGAGATGCTCACCGGACGGCACAAGGAGCTGTCCATGGTCGAGGGCGTCCAGCACGGCGACATCGACGGCATCGCCTTCGTCGGCTACCACACGGGCGCCGGAACCGAGGGCGTCCTCGCCCACACCTACCTCGCCAACTCGATCACCGGCGTGTGGGTCAACGGCGAGCCCGCGAGCGAGGGGCGGCTCAACGCCCTGGTCGTCGCCGAGTACGGGGTCCCCGTCGTCCTCGTGACCGGCGACGACCGCACCGGCCTCGACGCCCGCTCGTACGCCCCGCAGGCCGTGACCGTCGCCGTCAAGGAC
Source organism: Streptomyces sp. NPDC004031 (assembly GCF_053604375.1). NCBI lineage: Bacteria > Bacillati > Actinomycetota > Actinomycetes > Kitasatosporales > Streptomycetaceae > Streptomyces > Streptomyces sp. NPDC004031. Next base: position 14,942 of record NZ_JBSGHL010000036.1, read on the forward strand.
TACGTCTCGCGGTACGCCGCCGTCTGCCGCCCGCCCGCCAGGACCGCCGCCGACATCCGCGCCGGGGCCGCGCGGGCCGCGGCCCTCGCCGTACGCCACGAGCCCGTGCAGGCGGGCCCGTTCACGGTGGAGCTGGAGTTCGACGCGTGGCATCTGGTCGGGGCGGCGACCGCGGTCCCCGGTGTCGAGCGCACCGGCGAGCGGCGCGTCACGTACACCCTGCCGACGATGTACGCGGCGCTGCGGGCCTTCAAGGCCGTCACGACGCTGGTCTCGCAGGCGGTGGAGGAGCAGTACGGCTGACCGCCGCGGGGCGGACCCGGGGCGTACGACGACAGAAGCGGGAGCGGCATGGCTGAGCAGGCACGGGGGGCGGTCCGGGAGCGGTCCGGCGGCGTGGACGACACCGCGCTCGCCGAGGTCGAACGATTCACCAGCGACCTGATCCGGCTGGACACCACCAACCGCGGCGGCGGCGACGGCAACGAGCGCCCCGCCGCCGAGTACGTCGCCGAGCAGCTCGCCGGGGCGGGGCTCGAACCGCGGATCCTGGAGCGCGCGCCCGGCCGCAGCAACGTCGTCGCCCGCCTGGCCGGGACCGACCCCGGCGCGGACGCGCTGCTGCTGCACGGCCACCTCGACGTGGTGCCCGCCGAACCCGCCGACTGGACCGTGCACCCCTTCTCCGGCGAGATCCGCGACGGGGTCGTCTGGGGCCGCGGCGCCATCGACATGAAGAACGCGGTCGCGATGACGCTGGCCGTCGTCCGCTCCTGGGCCAGGACCGGGCACCGCCCCGCCCGCGACGTCGTCCTCGCCTTCACCGCCGACGAGGAGGACAGCGCCGCCTACGGCTCCGACTTCCTCGCCACCGAGCACGCCGCCCTCTTCGAGGGCTGCACCGAGGGCGTCAGCGAGTCCGGCGGCTACACCTTCCACGCCGGGGACGGCCCGGACGGCACGCCGCTGCGCATCTACCCCGTCGCGGCCGGGGAGCGCGGCACCTCCTGGCTGAAGCTCACCGCGCGGGGCACCGCGGGCCACGGCTCCAAGATCAACCACGCCAACGCGGTGGCCCGGCTCGCCGCCGCCGTCGCCCGCATCGGCGAGCACCGCTGGCCGGTCCGGCTCACCCCCACCGTCGAGGCCGCGCTCACCGGACTGGCCGCCGTCCACGGCGTCACCGCGGGCCCGGCCGACCTCGCCGACCCCGACGCGCTGCTCGACCGGCTCGGCGCGTCCGCCCAGTTCGTGCGGGCGACCGTCCGCAACAGCGCCAACCCGACGATGCTGGAAGCCGGTTACAAGGTCAACGTGATCCCCGGCAGCGCCACCGCCCACGTCGACGGCCGCGTGGTCCCCGGCGGCGAGGAGGAGTTCCGCGCCACCCTGGACGAGCTGACCGGGCCCGACGTGGAGTGGTCCTACCACCACCACGAGGTGCCGCTCACCGCACCCGTCGACACGCCCGTCTTCGCCGCCATGCGCGAGGCGCTGCTGCACTTCGACCCCGGGGCGCACGTGGTGCCGTACTGCATGTCCGGCGGCACCGACGCCAAGCAGTTCTCCCGGCTGGGCATCACCGGCTACGGCTTCTCGCCGCTGCGGCTGCCGCCCGGCTTCGACTACCAGGCGCTCTTCCACGGGGTGGACGAGCGGGTGCCCGTCGACGCGCTGCACTTCGGGGTGCGCGTCCTGGACCGGTTCCTGCGCGGGACCGGCACGACCGAGGAGAGGACCGTATGAGCAGCGGCACCTACGGGGAGTGGGAATCGCCGATCGACGCGGCGACCGCCGCCTCCCACGACGGACGGCCCGACGACCTCGGGCTGGTCGGCGCCGACCTGTGGTGGACGGCCCCGCGCCCCGCCGAGGGCGGCCGCCGCGCGCTCGTCCGGCGCCGCCCGGACGGCACCGAGGAATGCCCGCTGCCCGCGCCCTGGAACGTCCGCAACCGCGTCATGGAGTACGGCGGCACCCCCTGGGGCGGCGCGGTCGTCGGCGGTGAGCCGCTCGTCGTCTTCACCCACCAGGCCGACCAGCGCCTCTACGCCTTCCACCCGGACCGCCCCGGCGAACAGCCCTACCCGCTCAGCCCGGTCTCCGCCGTCGGCGGCGGGCTGCGCTGGACCGAACCCATCGTGCACGCCGAGCGCGGCGAGGTCTGGGCGGTGCTGGAGGAGTTCACCGGGAAGGGCCCCGCCGACCTGCGGCGGCTGCACGCCGCCGTCCCGCTCGACGGCTCCGCCGCCGAGGACCGCGCCGCCGTCCGCGAGATGGGCCCCGTCGAGCATCGCTTCGTCACCGGCCTGCGCCCGTCACCCGACGGCGGCCGCGCCGCGTGGATCGCCTGGGACCACCCGCGCATGCCCTGGGACGGCACCGAACTGCGCGTCGCCGACCTGCGCGACGACGGCACCCTCGGCCCCGCCCGCACCCTCATCGGCGGGCCCGAGGAGTCCGTCGCCCAGGTCGAATGGGCGCCGGACGGCACGCTGCTCGCCGCCACCGACCGCACCGGCTGGTGGAACCTGCACCGCGTCGACCCGGACACCGGCGAGGCGGTCAACCTGTGCCCGCGCGAGGAGGAGTTCGCCGGGCCGCTGTGGCGGATCGGGTCGCGCTGGTTCGCGCAGGTCGAGGGCGGTCCGATCGCCGTCCTGCACGGCGTCGGCGCGCAGCGGCTGGGCATCCTCGACCCGGCGACCGGCGAGATCACCCAGCCGCTCGGCCACTGGACGGAGTGGACCCCGACCCTCGCCGTCGCGGGCGGCCAGGTCGTCGGCATCGCGGCGAGCGCCCGCAGCGCCCACGAGATCGTCCACGCCCCCGCCGTCCCGCACGCCCGGGTCGAAGTGCTCACCGGAGCGCACCACGACACCGTGGACCCCGCCTACCTGCCCGAGCCCGAGGCCCGCGTCTTCACCGGCCCCGGCGGGCGCGAGGTGCACGCCCACGTCTACCCGCCGCGCCACCCCGACCACCCCGACGCCACCGCCGACGGCCCCGCCCCGTACGCGATCTGGGTGCACGGCGGCCCGACCAGCCGCACCCAGATGGTCTACGACCTGGAGGTCGCCTACTTCACCTCGCGCGGCATCGGCGTCGCCGAGGTCAACTACGGCGGCTCCACCGGCTACGGCCGCGCCTACCGCAACCGGCTGCGCGAGCAGTGGGGCGTCGTGGAGGTCGAGGACTGCGTCGCCGTCGCCGAGGGCCTGGTCGCCGAGGGCGCCGCCGACCCGCGGCGGCTGGCGATCCGCGGCGGCAGCGCGGGCGGCTGGACCAGCGCGGCCGCTCTCACCACCGTGTCCACCTTCGCGTGCGGCGCGATCAGCTACCCGATCCTCGACCTGATCGGCTGGTCGCCCGTGGGCGGCGAGACCCACGACTTCGAGTCCCTGTACCTCGAATCCCTCATCGGGCCGCACCGGGAGGTGATCGAGCGCTACCACGAGCGCTCACCCGTCCACCACAGCGACCGGATCACCGTGCCCTTCCTGCTCATGCAGGGGCTCGACGACCCGATCTGCCCGCCCGTGCAGTGCGACCGCTTCCTCGAAGCGCTCGCCGGACGCGACCTGCCGCACGCCTACCTCGCCTTCCCCGGCGAGAGCCACGGCTTCCGCCGCCTCGACACACTCGTGACCTGCCTGGAGGCCGAACTGTCCCTCTACGGCCAGGTCTTCGGCTTCCGCCCGCCGGGCGTCCCGGTGCTGGACCTCACCCCGTGACCGCGCGGCCCCGCAGGCTGGTCCCGGGCGACCGGGTCGGCATCGTCGCGCCCGCGGGGCCTGTACCGGCCGGCATGCTCACGGAAGGGCTCGCCGAACTGCGCGCGTGGGGCCTGGAACCCGTCCTCGCCCCGCACGTCCTCGACACCCACCCCTCCGGCTACCTCGCGGGCGCCGACCGAGCCCGCGCCGAGGACCTGCGCGACGCGTGGTGCGACCCGGACCTGGCCGCCGTGATCTGCGCCCGCGGCGGCTACGGAACCCAGCGCATGGCCGACCTCGTCGACTGGGACGCGATGGCGGCGGCCGACCCCAAGGTCTTCGTGGGCTTCAGCGACGTCACCGTGCTGCACGAGGCCTTCGCGACCCGGCTGGACGTGGCCACCCTGCACGGCCCGATGCCCGGCACCCCCGGCTTCCTCGCCGACGCGGCGGGCCGCGAGCACCTGCGCCGCACCCTCTTCGCCCCCGAGGAGGCCCAGGTGCTGCACGTCCCGGCCGCCACCGCGCTGGTGCCCGGCCGCGCCACGGGCGTCACGATGGGCGGCTGCCTCAGCCTCCTCGCCTCCGACCTCGGCACCCCCACCGGCCGCCCCTCCGCGGCGGGCGGCATCCTCTTCCTGGAGGACACCGGCGAGGAGCCCTACCGCCTCGACCGCTTCCTGACCCAACTGCTGCGCAGCGGCTGGCTCGACGGCGTCGCGGCCGTCGTCCTCGGCTCCTGGGAGGGCTGCGGCCCCTACCCCGACCTCCGCCGCCTCTTCCTCGACCGCCTCGCCCCCCTGTCCGTCCCCATCCTCGAATCCCTCCCCTTCGGCCACTCCCTCCCCACCCTCACCATCCCCCTCAACACCCCCGCCACCCTCGACACCCCCACCTCCACCCTGACCTTCCCCCCACCCCTGACCTAGCCCTCGCCCGGCCAGGGACGCGCTCAGCCCTCACGGGTCCGGGTTGAGGTACGCACCTGTGCGGGCGCGGCGGCTCGGTCAGGGGCGCGGGGAACTGCGCGAACAACCCCCACCGGCCTGAGGTGAGGTACGTACCCGTGCGGGCGCGGCGGCCCGGTCTGGGGCGTGGGGAACTGCGCGCTCAGCCCCCGCGGGCCCGGGGTGAGGTACGTACCCGTGCGGGTACGGCGGCTCGGTCAGGGGCGCGGGGAACTGCGCGAACAACCCCCACCGGCCTGAGGTGAGGTACGCACGCGCACGAGCGCGGCGGCTCGGTCAGGGGCGCGGGGAACTGCGCGCTCAGCCCCCACCGGCCCGAGCGCGTACCGCCCACTGCAAGGGGCAGCACGCCGCCCCTGCCAGCCCGCCCGGCAAGGGCATCGCACATCGCCCAGATGCTGTAACCGCACCCGCGCGGCCGGGCCCGGCCGCCCCCCGCCCGGCCCAGGCCCGCGCGCACGCGCAACGTCGTATCCGCCCCGGCCCGGCGGCAAGCCCACCGCACTCACCGCGCGGCGCGCGGGGCCCCTGCGGCAGCGGGGGCTGCGGGGGCGGCGCCCCACCCCACCCCGCCCCACCCCCCGCGGGAAGCGGCGTAGCACCGTTGACACCCCCGCACCGCCGTGTCGTACTAACGGGATCGCACTCGATGTCGTGAGCCGGTTCCGGGACACGCGCCTTCGCGCCCCGGGCCCATGGGGGGATTGCGGTGACGGGGATGACGGGGATGCGCTATCCGACCACCGGGGAGATCACTGCGGGTGCGCGTACGATCGCGCTGAGCTATCCGGAGGTGTGCCGGCTGGGCAGGGTGGGCACCTCGCGCGCGGGCCGCCCGCTGCTGATGCTCTCCGTCGGCCACGGCGACCGCAACGTCCTGGTGGTGGCGGGCCCGCACGCCAACGAGGCGGCGGTGGGCGGTGCGACCGCCCTGCGGCTCGCCCGCATGATCGCCCGGCGGCGCGCCGACGGCGACGACGACGGCAGCAGCTGGCACTTCCTGCTGTGCATCGACCCGGACGGCGCCGCCCTCAACGAACCCTGGCTCTCCGGCCCGTACACGCTGCGCGGCCACTACGAGCACTTCTTCCGGCCCTGCACGGCCGAGCAGCCGGAGTGGCTGCCGGCGAGCGGTGCGGGCGCGGCCCCCGCGCTGCCGGAGACCCGCGCGCTCGTCGACGTCCTGGACGCGCTGCGTCCGGTGCTTCAGTGCTCGCTGCACGGGATCGACGTCGGCGGCAGCTTCGTGCAGCTCACCAGCGAGGTGCCGGGGGTGCCGGAGCGGATCGGCAAGTCCGCGGCGGAGCTGGACATCCCGCTGGAGAGCGGTTCGTCGGACGCCTTCCAGTGGCCGAGCCCGGGTCCGGGCGTCTACGTGATGCCGCCGTGCGGCGATCCCGCGATCGGCGACGGCGCGCACTCCACGTGGGTGCACGCGCAGCGCTACCGCGGGGTGACGGCGATCGTCGAGGTGCCGATGTGGGCGTGCGACCGCAGCGCGGACACCACCCCGCACCCCGACGCGGACCGGGCCCTGCGCAGGGCGGGGGCCGCGCTGCGCCGCGACCTGCCGGCCGTGGCGCGGGTGCTGGACGCCGTGCTCCCGCGGCTGGGCCTCGAGGACGCGGACTGCCCGCTGCTGCGCACCGTCCGCGAGCTGGTCGGGCTCGGGCCCGCGCTCACCGCGGACTGGGACCCGGCGGTGCGGGCGCCGGGCGCGGCCCCGCTGCCGGACATGACGACCGCGCGGGTGACCAGCATCGAGGTCTTCGCCCAGCGCATCCCGCTGCGGGCCGCGGCGATGCTCCGCCGGGTCGCGGACGTCCCGCAGGTCGCCCGGCTGGTGGACACGTGGTGCGAGGCGTACGAGCGGGCGTACCGCCCGCGGTGGGTGCCGGTGGCCGACCAGGTCGAGCAGCAGGCGCGCAGCGTGCTCGCCGTCTACGAGGAACTGTCCGCCTGACGGCCGCGGCACCACCGCCCATGCCCCGCCGGCCCGGCCCGCCCCTCACCCGTTCGGAGCACTGAGCGGTCGTACCGGCGGCGCGGGCCGGGCCCGCCCGGGACGATGGGCCGCAGGGAGTGCGGGCGAACCGCAGCGGACCCGGCTGAGGGCAGGTGGGCGTATGGCACCCGACAAGTCCGACCAGGCGTCCCGCGGCGGCCTGCGCGACCGGCTGACGCCCGGCAGGATCGTCGTGCTGGTGCTCGGCGTCCTCGCGCTGGTCTTCATCTTCGAGAACACCCGGGACGTGCGGATCCGGCTGCTGATCCCCGAGGTCACCATGCCGCTGTGGCTGGCGCTGCTCATCCCGTACGTCATCGGCTGGCTGTGCGGCCGTTTCCTGCGCGGCTCGCGGCGCCGCCGCCGCTGACCACCGGGCCCGCGCCCGCGCCCGCCCAGCCGTCGCCCCCGCCCTCGCCGCCGTCAGGCCGTCACGCCGTCCGCACCGCGCGGGCGGCCTGCGGGACGCCGAGGGCCTTGCCCATGCAGATGCTCAGCTCCTCGTGGCGGTAGTAGCCGAACTTCTCCACCGGCACATACCCGCACGACGTGTACAGGGATATCGCCTCGGGCTGGAGCGAGCCCGTCTCCAGCACCATCCGCGTCCGCCCGGCCGCCGCGGCGCTCGCCTCCAGCTCGGCGAGGATCGCTCGGGCCAGCCCCCGCCCGCGCGCCTCCTTCACCACGAACATCCGCTTGATCTCCGCGTCGCCGTCCGCGTGCCCCTCCGGCGAGGCGTCCTGCGCGCGCCAGCCGCCGCTGGCCACCGGCTCGCCGCCGGTGTCGTACGCCACCAGGTAGAGCCCGTGCGGCGGGTCGAAGTGGTCGGCCGCCATCGGCGTCAGATCACCCTCGCCGTAGCGCTCGGCGTACTCCTGCTGCACCAGCTCGTTGAGCCGGACGGCGGCCGGCTCGTCGTATCGCGTCTTCCTGATCTCCACGTCCGCCATCGTAGAGGGTGGGTCCGACAATTCGTCGCACAGGTGTACGACCTGCGCTTTCCGGCGGGTGACGGCTGCGGGTATCGTCCCTGCGGTGACCATCGTGACCACCGTGAACGTCAACGGGCTGCGGGCCGCCGCGCGCAAGGGCTTCCTGCCCTGGCTGGAGCGGACGGCGGCCGATGTCGTGTGCCTCCAGGAAGTCCGCGCGGAGCCGGACCAGCTCCCCGTGGAGCTGCGCGACCCCGAGGGCTGGCACGCCTACCACGCGCCCGCCGCGACCAAGGGCCGGGCGGGCGTCTCGGTCTTCTCGCGGGTGGCCCCGACCGCCGTACGCGTCGGCTTCGGCTCGGCCGAGTACGACGCCTCCGGCCGCTACCTGGAGGTCGACCTGCCGGGCGACGGCACGGTCGGCGGCTCCGGCCCCGGCCTCACCGTCGGCAGCCTCTACCTGCCCACCGGGGAGGCGGAGACCGAGCGGCAGGACGCGAAATACCGCTTCATGGCCGAATTCCGCGGCTACCTCGACTCGCTGCGCGACCGCGCCGCCGCGTCCGGCGGGCACGCGCTGGTCGTCGGCGACTGGAACATCGCCCCGGCCGAGGCCGACCTGCGCAACTGGCGCGGCAACCGGAAGAACTCCGGCTTTCTCCCCGAGGAGCGCGCCTGGGTCGCCGAGCTGCTCGGCGCCGAGGGCGGCTGGACGGACGTCGTCCGGCAGCTGCACCCCGATGTGGAGGGCCCGTACAGCTGGTGGTCCTACCGCGGCCAGGCCTTCGACCGGGACACCGGCTGGCGTATCGACTACCACCTCGCCACCCCGAAGCTCGCCGCGGCGGCCGCCACCGCCGTCGTGGAGCGCGCGGCGACGTACGCCGAACGCTGGTCCGACCACGCCCCGGTCACGGTCGCGTACACCGTCTGACGCCCGACACATGGCGCCCGACACCGTCCGGGTGCGCCCTGTCCGGGTGCGCCCGTCACACCGACGGTCGCCGTACCGGCCCCATGCCCGGCGCGCGTGCGCTCCGGCGGCCGCGGTCCGTGCCGCACCGGGCCCGGAGCCCGCGCGGCAGCGGGACGGCGGTCGCGAGCGGAGGACGCGGGCGGTGACCGACAGACGGACCTTCGCCAGGAGGGTCGGCCTCGGCCTGGGCGCCGCGGCCGTACCGGCGGGCACCGCGAACGCCGCCGCCCCGGACGGACCCGGTCCCGCGTCCGTCCTCCCGGACCCGGCGGCCGGTCCGGGCGCCCCGCCGGGGTCGGGCACAACGCCCCGCGGGAGCCCCCTGGGGCCCCCGATGCCTTCGCCCGAGCCGTGGCCGACGCCGACCGGCCGCGCGCCGCCCGGCGCGGCCCGCACTGACGTCACGTCACACGGCAGGGCGTGACGGCATACGCTCGGCGGCATGAACGACGCACCGTACGCCGTCGAACCGGTCGGCCGGGTCGAGTCCCCGCTGACCGCGCGGGAGGACGCGCCGCGGCAGGGCGACGAGGGCGCGCCCGACGCGTGGCTGGTGCTGCGGCCGGACGTGGCGGACGGGCTGCGCGGCCTGCGGCCCGGCACCGAGGTCCTCGTGCTGACCTGGCTGCACCTCGCCGACCGCGACCGGCTCGTGGTGCACCCGCGCGGCGATCTGTCCCGGTCCCCGCAGGGCGTCTTCACCACCCGCTCCCCGGACCGCCCCAACCCCGTCGGACTGCACCGCGTCCGCGTCATGGAGATCGAGCCGGGCCCGGACGGGCCGCGGCTGCGGGTGACCGGTCTCGAAGCGCTGGACGGCACCCCGGTCGTCGACATCAAACCGCTGCTCGGTGACATCGCCGACCGCTGACGGCGGCGCCCGCGCACCGCGGCACCGCGCTCGCGCGGGCCCGGAAATTCCCGGGGCCGTCCGGCGCGCCGGTGGCATCCTGGCGCCGTGAACCGACCACGAGTGACCGTCAGAATCCCCGCCGGCCTGCGCCTTTTCCTGCCGTCCGACCGCCGCGCCGCGTCCCTGCCGCTGACCACGGACGGCACATCCTCGCTCGGGCACGTCGTCGAGTCGCTCGGCATCCCGCTGACCGAGGTGGGCGGGCTGTCCGTCGACGGGCACGACGTGTCCGTGCGCCATGTGCCGGCCGCGGGCGAGGTGATCGACGTGCGCGCGCCCGCCCGCCCGCAGCAGGTGCCCGGTGCGCCGCTGCGGTTCCTGCTCGACGTCCACCTGGGCACACTGGCGCGCCGGCTGCGGCTGCTGGGCGTGGACGCGGCCTATGAGAGCGAGGACATCGGCGACCCGGCCCTCGCCGCACTGTCGGCGCGCGACCGCCGGGTGATGCTCTCCCGGGACCGCGGCCTGCTGCGCCGCCGCGAGCTGTGGGCGGGCGGCTACGTCTACAGCGACCGGCCCGAGGAGCAGTTGCAGGACGTGCTGGAGCGTTTCGAGCCGGACCTGGCCCCCTGGACGCGCTGCGTCGCCTGCAACGGCGAGCTGCGGGACGCCGACAAGGACTCGGTGCGCGACCGCCTCGCCGACGGCACCCGCAAGACCTACGACGTCTTCGCCGAATGCCCCTCCTGCGGCCGGGTCTACTGGCGCGGCGCCCACCACGCCGAACTCGCGGCCGTCGTCGACCGCGCGCTGCGCGAGCACGCGGAGCGCCGCGGACGCCGCGCGGGATGACCGGCCGGGCCGTCTGACGTCAGGTCAGGTGTCCCGATGGCGGTACGGTGGCGGCATGGCGACATATGTGCTCGTTCCCGGCGCGGACGGCAAGGCCTGGTACTGGCACCTGGTGGCGCGGCAACTGCGCGACCGGGGCCACACCGTGGTCGCCGCCGACCTGCCCGACGACGAGGCGGCCGACCTCGACGCCTTCGCGGACGCCATCGCCGCGGCCGTGCGGGACGCGGCGCCGGAGCCCGCGGCGCCGGTCGTGCTGGTCGCGCAGTCCCTCGGCGGCTTCTCGGCGCCGCTGGTGGTCGACCGGCGGATTCCGGTCGACCGCATCGTCCTGGTCAACGCGATGGTCCCCCGGCCGGGTGAGACCGCGGGGGCGTGGTGGGGCAACACCGGGCAGCCCGCGGCCAGGGCCGCGTACGCGAAGGCGACCGGGCGCGACCCGGACGCCGAGTTCGACCCGCGGACCGACTTCTTCCACGACGTCCCGCCGGAGGTGACCGAGGAGGCGCTCGCGGCGCCGCCGTCCGGACCGCCGCCCGCGCTCTTCGTCCAGCCCTGGCCGCGTTCCGGCTGGCCGGACGTGCCGACGCGGTTCCTACAGGGCCGCGACGACCGGTTCTTCCCCCTGGAGTTCCAGCGCGAGGTGGTGCGCGACCGGCTCGGGATCGAGGTCGAGACCCTGCCGGGCGGGCACCTGCTCGCCCTCAGCCGTCCGCGTGAACTGACGGCACAGTTGCTCGACGAGGCGTGACGCTGCCGCTCTTCACCCGCCCCGGGTGCGAATGTGGACGTGCTGGGTAAAACGGGCGTCCGTGGGGGCTGGGTGACGGGTGGGAGCCGGGTGTTTGCGAGGATCGTACCGATGACTGCCACTCCCTCCGACGCGTACGCCGACCGACGGCAAGGCCCCGGGCCCGCAGCTCAGGCCCCCGGCGAACCGGACGGCGCGGGCGGAAACCGCGGGGACCAAGGCCGCAACAGGCACCGCAGGCCGCGCCGCCGCGCATGGCGCGCGGGGGCCGCGGCCGCCGCCGGCGTGGTCGTGCTCGCCGCTGTCGGCGCGGGCTACCTGGCCGCCACCCGGCACTCCGCCGCCACGGCGGAGGACCGCGCCGCCGCCGCCCCGCACGCCGGGGTGCCCGCGCGGGCGGAGGGGCCGCCGCCCGGTGCCGCGACCCCGGCGGTGTCGCCCCCGGGCTCGCTGCCCGCCATCAGCGGACTCGGGCCCAGGACCCGCGCCGAGATCCCGGTCGCCAGCCGCCAGGTGCTTGTCGCCTCCGGTGCGGCGAAGGACTCCTCCGACACCGTCGTGACGCTGTGGACGAAGACCGCCAACGGCCGCTGGCTGCCCGGCGCCGCCTGGCCCGCGCACAACGCGCTGCACGGCTGGACCGCCACCCACCACTCCAACGACCTGCACAGCCCCATCGGCGTCTTCACCCTCAGCGACGCGGGCGGCTTCGAGCCCGACCCGGGCACGAAGCTGCCGTACCACCACGACAGCCGCTTCCGCGCGGGCGGTGTCGGCTTCGACGGGGAGGCCCTCGACGAGGCGTTCGACTACGTCATCGCGATCGACTACAACCGCGTGCCCGGCAACTCCCCGCTCGACGGCAGCCAGCCGCTCGGCGCGAGCCGCGGCGGCGGCATCTGGGTGCACGTCGACCACGGCGGGCCCACGCACGGCTGCGTCAGCATCTCCGCCGACCACATGGTCGACCTGCTGCACACCCTGCTCCCGGCGGATCATCCGGTCATCGTGATGGGCGACCACGGCTCGCTGTCGTCCTGAGGCGCCCGCCGCCCGCGGGCGGCGGATCGGCAGGTCACGGGCACAGCGGGCCGACGGGGTGTCAGCTCCCGGTCGCAGGAGCGGCGTTCGGTTACTCCTGGGGGAGTACGCCGTTGCGGTGACGGCGCTGACCGGGGGAGTAGCGGGAAACCATGCCGTGGGCCGATGTCACATCCGCGCCGGTCGGGGAGTCTTGAGGGCAGGACGGATCGCCCGACGTCCCCGGGTGCAAGGGAGGCAACGGCATGGACGACGACCGGGAGCTGGCCGGCTTCGCGCGGCAGTGGGCCGAGGCGGAACGGCGCGGGGACACCGCCGCGCTGGACGCACTGCTGACCGACGACTTCACGGCGGTCGGCCCGCAGGGCTTCGTGCTCGACAAGAAGCAGTGGATAGACCGCTACGCCTCGGGCGCCCTCATACACGACTCCTTCACCTGGGAGGACGTGACGGTGCGCAGGCACGGCCCGGCCGCGGTCGCGGTGGGGGTGCAGGGCCAGCAGAGCATCTACGACGGGCGTGACGCGGACGGCCATTTCCGCGTCACGCAGATGATCGTCACGGACGGCGCACGGTGGAGGCTGGCCGCTGTGCACCTCAGCCCGACCGGCTGCCGGAGCGGGCTGGAGGACGACTGACCCCTGGGCGGGGCGGTGTGTCGGCCGGGCTCAGCCGCGCGGCAGCACCGTCGACTGGACCTGGGTGAGGCCGCGCCAGTCGTTGGAGGCGACCGTGGCGTGGGCCTTGGCCAGCTGGGCGACCCTGGCCTGCGCGTCGGCGGGCGCCGGGTTCACGTCGTCCAGCGCGGGTGCCACGTTCTGCGCGTCGGTCATGAAGAGCAGGTAGTGGTGGGTGTCGTACCAGGAGGTGTCGATGCTGCCGTTGAGATAGGCGGCCGCGTCGCCGTCGAAGGCCACGAACCACGGACGCAGGGAGGTGTCGGAGTAGCGGGTCCGGGGGTCGCCGGACTGGGCGTTGTGGACCGAGGGGAAGACGTTGGCCTGCGCGGTCTTGCCCTGGGTGTGCAGGTCCCGCAGATAGCCGGCGTACTCGCTGTCCGTCCACAGCGAGTCGGTCGGGTTGGACTCCTCGACCGTGCCGGGGATGACCTCCAGCACCACCTTGCCCGCGAGCTGGGCGCGGGTGGGCCAGTTGCCGGCGGTCGCGGCCTCGTCGAGGGTGGCGTACTGGCCGCCGCCCGGCTTGGCGAGCAGGTCGGCGGGCTTGAAGACCAGGCTGCCGAGGTGGGCGCTGATCGACTGGTCGAGCTTGGCGGGGCTCATCCCGAAGGTCGACTGGAAGCCGGCCTTCATCTCCAGCTTGACGTACAGCGGGCCGTGGCCGGGGTGGGCGCCCAGCCACACCCGGATGTCGTCGAGGCAGCTCTCCAGGTCCTTGTTGGCGCCGCCCGAGTAGAGCTGGGAGGCATTGCCGGCGTTGACGCAGTTGTTGCTGTTGCCCAGCGGGTTGGAGTGGCTGACCTTCCACTCCTGGGTGACGAAGTCGTCCCAGACGTCGAGCTCGATCATCGACGTGCCGGTGTCGAGCGCCTGGGCGAGATATGTGAAGGAGGCGGGATCGTAGCTGTTGTGCAGGCCGGACGTGGTGGCGCCGGACAGCGGCAGTGCGTCGGTGTCGGCCGAGGCGGCCGGGCCGGTGGCGGTGAAGGCGAGGCAGGCCGCGAGGGCGCCGAGCAGGGCGGCGCGTCCCGTCCGCGCGGCGGCGCGGCGGAGCGGAAGGCGGCGGGTGAGCGGACGGGTCACGTGTCCTCCTGTGGGGGATGGCTCTCCGTCAGGACGGTGACGGAGAGGCGTGAAGCGACGGAGACATGACACGTAACACGACCTGCATTCCTGCTGTCGCCTCCGAGTTCGGCCAACTCCTGGAGGCGGAGGCGGAGTCGGAGGCGGTGCGGTGAGCTGAGGCCCGGTCAGGGCACGGAGAGGAGGCGCAGTACGGCGGTGGCCGCCGCGGCGGCGAGGACGACGACGAGGAAGGGGGCTCTGCGCCAGGCGCACAGCGCCCCGACGGCGACACCCGCGGGCCGGGCCGGGCCCGCCAGGGCGTGCCCGTCGGTGAGCGCCGAGGTGGCGACGAGGGCGGCGAGCAGCACGACCACGGCGGTCGCCAGCAGACGTTCGAGCGCGGGCGGCAGGGTGACGCGCGAGCGCAGCGCCGGACCGGCGAAGCGGAAGGCGAAGGTGCCCGCGCCGAGCACGGCGGTGGCAGCGAGCAACTGGGCGCTGCCGCTCACCGGACGTCCTCCGGGGCGGCGGGGCGTCGGTGCCCCCCGGCGGCGACACCCGCGAGGGCGAGCAGCACGGGCAGCCCCGCGGGCAGGAAGGGCGCCGTCGCGAGCGCGACCAGCGCGCCGGTCAGCGCGGCGCGGCGGGTCCCGGCCGTGCGCAGCGAGGGGAGCAGCAGGGCGAGCAGCACGGCGGGGAAGGCCGCGTCCAGGCCGAGGGCGTCGGTGTCGTGCAGGGCGTGGCCACCGTAGACGCCCAGCAGCACGCCGGCGTTCCAGCTCGCGAACAGGCCGGTGCCGCACAGCCAGTAGGCCGTGCGCCGGTGCGGCGGCTCGCGCTGCGCCAGCGTGAAGGCCACGGTCTCGTCGACCATCAGATGGCTCCCGGCGATGCGGCGCGGCCAGCCCGCGCCGAGGGCGTCGCCCACGGCGAAGCCGAAGGGGAGGTGGCGGGCGTTGACCAGGAGCCCGGCGGCCACCGCGGCGACCGGGTTGCCGCCCGCCGCCACCAGACCGACGAAGAGGAACTGCGCCGCGCCCGCGAAGACGACCACGGACAGCAGCACCGGGAGCCAGGGCGGCAGCCCGAGGCCGACGGAGAGGGCGCCGAAGGACACGCCGACCACGGCGTCGGCGGCGCAGACCAGGGCGATGTCCCGGGCCAGGCCCGGGGCGTGAGGAAGGAGGGAGCGGGGGAAGGGCAGCCGTCTTGTTCGCTGTATCGAACGCATCGCTGCCTATACTGAACATCTGACGAAGCGTTCGTCAAGGAAAACGCATCGACCGATAGAGCGAACGAAGGGAGTGGACGTGCCGCAGGACGGGGCCCCGCGCGGCGGGCCGCCGCTGGACGTGATCGCGGCCGGGCTGCAGCGGGAGCGGCGGAGGGCCGGGCTGTCGCTCGCCGAGGTCGCCCGGCGGGCGGGCATCGCCAAGTCCACGCTGTCCCAGCTGGAGTCGGGCACGGGCAACCCCAGCGTGGAGACGCTGTGGGCGCTCAGTGTCACCCTCGACGTACCCTTCGCCCAGCTCGTGGATCCGCCACGGCCCCAGGTGCAGGTCATCAGGGCCGGTGAGGGGCCGGCCTTCGCCGCCGAGCGGGCCGAGTACGTCGCCGTGCTGCTCGCTTCCTCACCGCCCGGCATCCGGCGCGACATCTACCTGGTGACCGCCCAGCCCGGCAGCGCGCGGGAGTCCGACCCGCACATGCCGGGGGTCGTGGAGCACGTGGTGCTCAGCACCGGGCGGGCGCTCGTCGGCGTCGCGGAGGAGCCGGTGGAGATCGGGCCGGGCGACTACATCGCCTACCCGGGGGACCTCGCCCATGTCTTCCGGGCCCTGGAGCCTGGCACCTCGGCGGTGCTCGTCCAGGAGCACCGCTGACCCGACGAACGCAGACGGAAGGAGCCGCCGTGCCCGGACAGGCCGAGGGGCAGGAGCAGGGACAGGAGCAGGACCAGGAGCAGGAGCAGGCCGCCGTCCGCACCGAGCGGAACGGGCCGGTGACCACGGTCGTGCTGTCGCGTCCCGCGGTGCGCAACGCGGTCGACGGCCCCACCGCACGCGCGCTGGCCGACGCCTTCCGGGCGTTCGACGCCGACGAGGAGGCCTGCGTCGCCGTGCTCTGGGGCGAGGGCGGCACGTTCTGCTCCGGCGCCGACCTGACGGCGATCGGCACCGAACGCGGCAACCGCGTCACCGACCCGTCCGATGCGCGGGGCCCCGACGCCGACGGGCCGATGGGCCCGACCCGGATGCGGCTCGGCAAGCCCGTGATCGCGGCCGTCGCGGGCCACGCGGTCGCGGGCGGGCTGGAGCTGGCGTTGTGGTGCGACCTGCGGGTCGTCGAGGAGTCGGCTGTCCTCGGCGTCTTCTGCCGCCGCTGGGGCGTCCCGCTGATCGACGGCGGCACGGTACGGCTGCCCCGGATCGTCGGCGCGGGCCGGGCCATGGACCTGGTGCTCACCGGCCGCCCGGTGGAATCGGCGGAGGCGCTGGCCATCGGCCTGGCCGACCGCGTCGTGCCCGACGGCACCGCGCGCGCGGCGGCCGAGCGGCTGGCCGCCGAGATCGCCGCCTTCCCGCAGGTGTGCCTGCGCCAGGACCGGCTGGCCCTGCTGGAGCAGGAGGGCCTGCCGCAGGACGAGGCGCTGGCCGTCGAACTGGCGCACGGGCGGGTCTCACTGGCGCAGGCGGCGCGGGGCGTGGCCCGCTTCACCGCGGGGGAGGGGCGGCACGGCGCCTTCGGCGGATGACGCGGGCGGCGCCCCTCCCGGCCGCTTCCCGGGGCGGGCGTCAGTGCCGGAAGAGCCGCAGGCGGGTGTGGACCAGGGTGATGCCGTGCTCGCGGCAGGCGTCGGCGACGTCGCCCGAGCGGATCGAGCCGCCGGGCTCGGCGATCCAGCGCACCCCGTGCCGGGCGGCGTGGTCGACGTTGTCCCGGAAGGGCAGCGCGCCGTCCGAGGCGAAGGCGACCGACGTCAGGCCCGCCGCCCAGGCCCGCCGCTCACCCGCGCCCAGGTCGTCCGCCGGTACGGCCAGCGCCCGGCCGAAACGGGTGCGCTCGTCCGCCGTCATGTCGCCCTCGGCGAAGCGCACCTGCCAGTTGACGCGCTCCTGGCGGCGTACCGAGGGCAGGAAGTGCAGCGCGGGCACCGCCGGGTGGCGGCGCAGCCACCACAGGTCCGCCTTCGCGCCCGCCAGTCGCGTGCAGTCCACCCGGGACTGCTGCCCCGCCCCGATGCCCAGCGTGACCCCGTTCCGCACGTAGCAGACCGAGTTGGACTGGGTGTGGCGCACCACGGCCAGCCCCAGCAGCAGGTCCGCCGCGGCGGACGCGGGCAGCGGCCCGCCGCACACCACGTCGTCCAGCAGCCCGGCGTGCAGCGGCACGTCGTCCCGCGCCTGCGTCAGCCGCAGCCCGTGCAGCTCGCGCTCCTCCTGCGGCGGCGCGACGAAATCCGGGTCCGCCTCGATCACCAGGAAGCGGCCCTTCTTCTTGCGGCGCAGCGCGGCCACCGTGCCCGGTTCGAAGCCCGGCGCGATGATGCCGTCGCTCACCACATGGCCCAGCAGATCGGCCAGTTCGGCGTCGACCGGGTGCGACACCGCCGCGAGGTCGCCGTAGGAGGACTTCGGGTCGGCGTCCCGCGCCCGGACGTAGGCGCTGGTCAGCGCGCCCGCGCCCGGGTCGGTGCGGTAGAGCGCGGCGGCGCCGGCCTCCAGTGGTCCGGCGAGCGCCGCCCCGGCCGGCGAGACATGCTTGAAGGAGGCCGCGGCCGGCCGGCCCAGCGCGCCCGCGGCCTCCCTGACCAGCTGCCAGCCGCTCAGCGCGTCCAGCAGGTTGATGTACGACGGCTCGCCGTTCAGCACCCTCAGCGGCCATGCCCCTGCCCGCACGGGCGCGGCGCTCGCCGCCGTCTGCTGGGGGTTCGTTCCGTAGCGCAACCGCATGTCCAGGCCTCCTCGCTCGGAGCCCGGCGGGGTGCCCCGCGGCCGGGCCCGAAGCGTACGGGCTCACGGTGCGCGGGAGACGGCCGGGCCGCGTCGGCGGAAGGCGCCCAGGCGGTCGACGCTCACGCGAACGGACGGCCGCTCCCCGGTGGTTGGCCCACCCTCGCCAGTCGCGGCCACGGCCGACTCTAGCGGAGCCCCGGGCCGCCCGGCAGGGGAGCGGACCTGTGGGACGCGGCCGCCCCGCTCAGCGGTCCCCGAGCCCTGCCGCGAAGGCCAGCACCAGTGCGGCGACGCGCTCCGGGGCCTCCAGGATCGAGGTGTGCCCGACGCCCGGCAGCGGATCGACGCGGATGCCGGGCACCGCGCCGTAGTCGCCGTACGCCGCGGGCGCCCAGCGGCCGTCCAGCTCCCCGTAGACGGCCTGGGCGGGTGTGCCGAGCGCCGCCAGCCGCTCCGGCACCGGCTGCTCGGCCAGGTAGCCGTAGGAGGCGCGCATGGTCGTCAGGAAGGAGCGGAAGCTCATCTGGCGCAGTTCCTCGGCCAGTATCCGCGGCGCGTCGCTGCCTTCGGGGAAGCTGCCGCCGGAGAAGGCGCGGATCTGCTCGTCGGTCGGCGGCCACCGCACCTCCGCGCTGACGGCGCCCGCGTCCTGCGCGGTGAGGGCGTCGATCCGCGGGCCCGTGTTGACGAGGGCCAGCCCGCGCACCAGCTCCGGGTGCCGTTCGGCGAGGGCGACCGCGGTGTAGCCGCCGCTGGAGTGGCCCACGACGACGGCCGGTGCGGCCTCCAGCAGCTCCAGCACCCGCGCCGCCCGGTCCGCCTGCTCCGGGATGCCGTACCCGCCGTCCGCCGGCTGCGCGGACCGCCCGTGGCCCAGCAGGTCGATCCGGACGACGCGGTGGGCGGCGGCCAGCGGCGGCACCATGGCCTGCCACGACAGGGAGGACGCCCCCGACCCGTGGACCAGCAGCAGGGCGGGGGCGTCGCGGGGGCCGTCCTGGCAGACGTGGATGTCGCCGCCGTCCAGCGGCAGCAGCGCCTGCGCGGCGGTGACGGGGTCTTCCGTGCGAGGTGATGGCGCATCAGGAATCGTCATGCCGACCATTGTCGGGGCCGTGTCGGGCCCCCGCGGGCATCGCCCCCCAACGGGGGCGCGGCGCCGCCCTGTTCGTCCCGGGCCCGGCCCGCCGGGGGTCACGCCCGGCCCGCACCGGCCGCCACCCGCATCGCCCAGGCCAGGCAGCCCAGTGCGGCGGTGCTGACCAGGGTGCGCGCGATGTTCCAGTGGATCCAGGCGGATTCGAAGCGCGCCCGGACCGCCGCGATGTCGTGGATGTGTCCGGGCGCGCCCGCGTCCGCGAGCTTGTTGTTGAGCGGCACGCTGCACCCCATGGTGATCAGCAGCGACAGCGCGTAGAGCGCCACACCGGCGACGATCCACGGCAGCGCCGGGCGCCCCGGGCCGCCGCGGTGCAGCACCGCCGCGACGATGCCGAGCACCAGCGCGCCGCCGAAGGCGAGGGTGAACCAGCCGTTGAGGATGGCGACGTTGATGCGCTGCATCGCCTCCACGAGGGCCCGGTCGCCGGACCTGCCGAGGCCGGGCATCACGGCCACGGAGAAGGCGAAGTAGAGGCCGGCCATCAGCCCGGTGGTGAGGGTCGCGGCGAGCAGCACGAGGCCGCTGAGGGTGCCGTTCACGGCTGCTCCTCGGGTGGTCGGGCGGGGGTCGGGCCGCGGTACGGGCCGGGGCGTGGGTCCGGGCGCGACCCCCCACGGCCCGGCGGCGGGCGCGCCGCCCTGCGGGCCGGGGCCCGGGGACTGCGGCGGCCCGAAGAGGGCGGGTGCGGCGGGCGTCCGCGGTGCGTACGGGGCGGGCCGGGCCGGGGGCGTCTGCGGCGTCTGCGTCATGACCTCAGTCAATCCGCGCGCCCCACGGCGCGGCCATCGCCGAAAAGCTCATCCGCATACGCGTGCGTCCACGCCTAGGCTGTGCGCATGGATGCCCTGGCCAGCCTGCTGGACGGTCCCCGCGCGCACGGCGCCTTCCTGCTGCGCTCGGTCCTCTCCCCGCCCTGGTCGCTGCGGATCGCCGACCGGGCGCCGCTGACGCTCGTGCACGTGGTGCGGGGCGACGCGTGGATACGCGCCGACGACGTTCCCGCGCGCCCGCTGCGTCCCGGGGACATCGCCGTCGTCCGCGGCCCCGAGCCGTACACGGTCGCGGACGGCCCGGACACCGAGCCGCGGATCGTCATCCATCCCGGGCAGGTGTCCACCACCGTCGACGGGGTCGAGCTGTGCGAGCGGATGGACCTCGGGGTGCGCACCTGGGGCGACGTCCCCGCCGACCCCGCACGGCCCGGCGAACTGCCGCCCGGCTGCGGCGTCCTGGTCACCGGCACCTACGAGATGGGCGGCGAGATCGGCGGACGGCTGCTGTCCGCGCTGCCGCGCGTGCTCGTGCTGCCCGCCGGGGCGTGGTCCAGCCCGCTGCCCGGCCTGCTCAACGACGAGGTCGTACGCGACGAGCCGGGCCAGGAGGTGGTGCTCGACCGGCTGCTGGACCTGCTGCTCATCGCGGTGCTGCGGGCCTGGTTCGCGCGCCCCGAGGCCGCCGCCCCCGCCTGGTACGCCGCGCAGGCCGACCCCGTCGTCGGGCCCGCGCTGCGCTTGCTGCACGACGACCCCGCGCACCCCTGGACGGTCGCGGACCTCGCCGCGCGCACCGGCGTCTCCCGGGCCGCGCTCGGCCGCCGCTTCACCGAACTGGTCGGCGAGCCGCCCATGGCCTACCTCACCGGCTGGCGGCTCGCCCTGGCCGCCGACCTGCTGCGCGCGCCGGACGCCACGATCGCCGCGGTGGCCCGCCGGGTCGGCTACGGCAGCCCCTTCGCGCTCAGCGCCGCCTTCAAGCGGGTACGCGGCATCAGCCCGCAGCAGTACCGGGAACGTACCGCCGTGGCCTCGTGACCCGGCCGTACCCGGCGCACACACGTACACCGAGCCCGCACGGGCACACCGCACAGGAGCACGGACCGGCGAGCGGACACCACGGAAGGGGCGGAACAGCATGACGCAGACGGACACGGGAACGGGTGCGGGGACCGGCAGCGGCCCCGCGGGCACCTTCACCGCGCTGACCGGCTTCACCGGCGGCGCCCTCCCCTACGCGGGCGGCCACCCCTACGCCGACTACCGCGCGGCCACCGGCGCCCACACCGGACTCGCGGGACTCGTGGACCTCGCCGACCGCAGGCTCGGCGGCGGGGTCATGGCCGCGGGCGACGAGTTCTTCGCCGAACGCGAGAACCTGCTGCTGCGCGCCCCCGCCGCCTTCGAGCCGGAGCGCTTCGGGCGCAAGGGCAAGGTCATGGACGGCTGGGAGACCCGGCGGCGGCGCGGCCCTTCCGCCCGCCTCCCGCACCCGCAGCCCGGCGACCACGACTGGGCGCTGGTCCGGCTCGGGGTGCCCGGCGTTGTCCGGGCCGTCGTCGTCGACACGGCGCACTTCCGCGGCAACCACCCGCAGGCGGTGTCGGTGGACGCCGTCGCCGCGGATCCGGCGGCCGCGCCGGAGGACCTGCTCGACCCGGCGGTGCGCTGGACGGAGCTGATCGGGCACGCCCCTGTGGGCGGCCACGCCGAGAACGTCTTCGCCGTGCACCACGAGCGCCGCTTCACGCACATCCGGCTGCGCCAGCACCCGGACGGGGGCGTCGCCCGGCTGCGGGTGCTCGGCGAGGTGGTGCCCGACCCGGCGTGGCTCGCGGCGCTCGGGACGTTCGACCTGGTCGCGCTGGAGAACGGCGGCACGGTGCTGGACGCCTCCGACCGCTTCTACTCGCCGCCCGAGAACACCCTGCTGCCCGGCCGCCCGCAGCGGATGGACGACGCCTGGGAGACCCGGCGGCGCCGCGACACCGGGCACGACTGGATCGGCTACCGGCTGGCGGGGCAGGGCGAGATCCGCGCCGTCGAGATCGACACCGGCTGTCTGAAGGGCAACGCCGCGGGCTGGGCGGAGCTGTGGGTGAAGGACGCCCCGGACGGCGACCAAGCCCCGGGCGCGGGGAGCGCGGAGAACGGCGGGAGCAGCCGCGACGGCTCCTGGACGCCGCTCCTGGACCGGGTGCGGCTGCAACCCGACACCGTCCACCGCTTCCTGACGCCGCCGACGTCCGCCACCCACGCCCGGCTGGACATCTTCCCGGACGGCGGCGTCGCCCGGCTGCGCCTGCACGGCTCGCTCACCGAGGAGGGCGCCCGGCGGCTCGCGGCCCGCCGCACCGCGCTGTCCTGAAAACGGCGGGGCGCACGGAACGGTGCCGCGCGGCGCGGGCCGGGCGCCCCGCTCAGCGGGTGCCGAACAGCTCCAGCAGCGCGTCCTTGCCGAACATCCGCGCGGTGTCCACGGCCGAGGGCGCGCCCGCGTCCGGGTCGGCGCCCGCCTCGACGAGCGCGGTGACGACGTCGTCCTCGCCCTTGAAGACCGCGCCCGCCAGTGGGGTCTGGCCGCGGTCGTTGGCCCGGTCGGGCTCCGCCCCGCGCTCCAGCAGCGCCCGGACGGCGGGCGCGTGGCCGTGGTAGGCGGCGAGCATGAGCAGCGTGTCGCCGCGGTCGTTGGTGAGGTTCACCGGCACCCCGGCGTCGACGTAGGCGGCGAGCCGGTCGGTGTCGCCCTGCCGGGCCAGGTCGAAGACCTGGGAGGCGAGCTGGAGGACCTCCGGGTCGTGCGCGGGCTCCTGGTCGGCCACGGGCGCGGGGCCCCGGCCGGGCGTCGGCTCGGTCATGCCGCCAGCCTAGGGCCTGTCGTGTGGATTTCCGTGGAGGAAGGAGCGGGGTCCGGTGCTCCCCCAGAGCTTCGCCTGAGAGGTACCCCCAGCTGCAAGGCGGAGGAGGGAGGCAAAGCGGAGCTTTGTTGACCGACGACAACGCTGGGGGCACCTCCCGCCGAAGGCAGGGGGAAGATGTGCGTGCCGGGGCATGCGACGCCGCGGAGATCCACACGACAGGCCCTAAGCCGGGCACGGGCCCGCGAAGAAGGAGATCACCACGCGCTGCGGCGCGCCGTCACCCGCTCGGATGTCCAGCGGCACGCACGCCCGCCCGTCGCCCGCGACGAAGAAGGCCCCCAGGTAGGAGGTCGCCGCGCCGGGGCAGCCCTGGAAGGTCACCGCGGGGGTCGGCGCGAGGCCCTGGTCGCCGCCGAACTCCAGCCCCGCGCGGGCCCGCTGCTCGGCGCCGATCACGACGGTGACCGGGCTGCCGCTGCCGAGGACGGCGCCGATCATGTAGTGCCAGCCGTCCGCGTCGTGGACGCCGTACGCCTCCTGGTCGCCGTCGGCGAGCCCGCGCAGCCCGTGCAGCGTCAGCGTCCCGACCGTGACGTCCTTCGCGGTCGGCGCGGCCGGTGGCGCGGCGGGCGCCCAGGGGCGGTCCGCGGTTCCGGCGGTGCCCTGGACGGTGCCGGTGGTGTGGCCGTCGCCGCAGGTCACGGGCCGCGGGTGGGCGATGCTGCCGACCGGCGGGCCGGGTGCGGCTGTCGGGAGCGAGGGGTCGTGTGTACCGCCGTGGCCGCCCGCCGAGCAGGCCGCCACGAGCAGCAGGCAGACCGCCGGTAACGAGGAGAGGATCGTCCGGCCCTTCGGGGCCGTGTGCCGGTGCCGTCCTGACATGGACATCACCCCCAGTCAGGACGGTACGTGCTCAGCCCAGCGGCGACCAGACCGCCAGTTGCCGCACCAGGGCCGCCTCCCCGGTCACCCGCAGCGTCGGCGTGCCGTCCCACGGCAGCCGGCGGTGCAGGGCGAGCAGCAGATCGCTCGCCGGCGCCGAGACCGTCGCGTCCGCCTCCGGACGGCCCGCGCCCGCGCGGCCGCGGACCGCCGAGGCACCCGTCGCGTCCAGGATCAGCGTCCAGGCGCGGCCCTCGTCGGCGACCAGCGCGACCCGGGCGGGGGAGTCCGGCCAGCCGTCCATCGCGCCGAAGGTGACGGACAGCAGCTCGTCCAGCGCGTCCAGCGCCACCCCCGGCGGCACCGGCTCGGCGGCCCCCGCGGCCGCCTGCGCGTCCCGCGCGTGCACGGCCGCCTCCCGCACCTGCTGCCGCGCCACCGCCCCCGCCGTGCCGCCCGTCCCGGACTCCGCCCACCACGTCCAGCACGGCGCCCCGGGCCCCGCCGCCCGCAGCGCCCCGACCAGCGCCGCCGTACCGGCCGCCGACCACTCCAGCAGATCGCCCGCGGGAGTGCGGTGCGGCACCTCCGCCTCGGCGGGCGGCCGCCGCGCGGGACCCGCCGCGACGACCGCGGCCCAGAACCGCTGCGCCGCCCCCACGTGCGCCACCAGATCCTCGGCCGTCCAGTCCGGGCACCCCGGGATCCCCGCGTTCCGCGCCGCCCCGCGCGCCGCCGACCGCAGCGCCGCGGACCGCTCCTCGATCAGCTCCAGCCGCCCGTCGAAACCCTCGGGCGGACGCGGCGGCCCGGCGGGCGCGGTGTGGGGGAAGTCGGCGGACGGCGGCGGTGACGGCGGTGACGTCTGCATAACCTCCGTTGTAGCAGCGAACGGCGACACCCCGGCCCCCGCCGGACACCCCCGGCGGCACCGGCCCGGCCCCGCAACGGCGGGCGGCTTGCGGGGCTTTGGCCAAATCCGGCCACAGGGGGCCTGTTCACAGCGCCGCGAAGGCTGTTCCATGGTGATCGTCAGACCCGCGGGACGCACCCGCCCCGCGGTGGCCCACCGCAGCCGCGCGGTGCGGCCCACCAGCGAGAACCGGATGAGGTGGCCTTGGCTACGACCGTGACCGGCACGACGGTGCGCCTACCGGCCGCCCCGCTCGGCCCGGAGAATCCGCTGCCCGCGCTGCACCCCGACGGCGAACTGCACCGGATCGACCCGGCCGACCTCGCGGGGCTGCCCGCCGACATGGCCCGGCAGATCGGCTACGCGCCGCTGCGCACGGTACTGCCGGTGCGCGTCCTCGACGGATACGGCCGCGACCGCGCGCCCGCCGACCTCGACGCGCTCGTCGTCGAGAACTCACGGCTGCGCGCCACCGTGCTGCCCGGCCTCGGCGGCCGCCTCCACTCGCTCGTCCACAAGCCCACCGGCCGCGAACTCCTCTACCGCAACCCGGTCTTCCAGCCCGCCGACTTCGCGCTCGCCGGGGCCTGGTTCTCCGGCGGGGTCGAGTGGAACCTCGGCGCCACCGGCCACGCCGCGCACACCTGCGCCCCGCTGCACGCCGCCAAGGTGCCCGCCCCGGACGGCGGCGAGATGCTGCGGCTGTGGGAGTGGGAGCGGCTGCGCGACCTGGCCTTCCAGATCGACTTCTGGCTGCCCGAGGACTCCGACTTCCTCTACGTCGGCATCCGGGTGCGCAACCCGCACGACCGCACCGTGCCCGCCTACTGGTGGTCCAACACCGCCGTCCCCGACACCGACCGCACCCGCGTGCTGGCCCCCGCGCAGGCCGCCTGGCACTTCGGGCACCAGCGCCGGCTGCGGCAGGTCGGCCTGCCCGTGCCCGCGCCCGGCGGCCCCGACGTCAGCTACCCCGGCGGCTCCGAGCACGCCGCCGACTACTTCCTCGACATCCGCGGCGACGACCGCCGCTGGATCGCCGCGCTCGACGGGGACGGGCAGGGTCTCGTCCAGACCTCCACCGACCTGCTGCGCGGCCGCAAGATCTTCTGGTGGGGGCGCGGCAGCGGCGGCCGCCGCTGGCAGGAATGGCTGACCGAACCCGGTACCGGCGGCTATCTGGAGATCCAGGCGGGCCTGGCCCGTACCCAGTTCGAGCACCTCCCGATGCCCGCCGACACCGATCTGTCCTGGCTGGAGGCGTACGGCCCGCTGGCCGCCGACCCCGAGCGGGTGCACGGCGAGGACTGGGCCGCCGCGCGCGCCGAGGCCGCCGCCCGGCTGGAGGCCGCGCTGCCGCGGGCCGCCGTCGACACCGCCTACGCCGACTGGCTCGGGCAGGCCGACGCCGAACCCAAGGAGATCCTGCACACCGGATCCGGCTGGGGCGCCCTGGAGGCCGAACGCGGCCATCTGCGGCTGCCCGGCACGCCCTTCGACGCCACGACGCTGGGCGAACAGCAGAAGCCCTGGCTCGAACTGCTGCTGGCCGGCGTCTTCCCGCGCCCGCCCGCCGGGGCCGCGCCCGGCCCGTGCCTGGTCGCGCCCCAGTGGCGCGAGCTGCTGGAATCCGCCGACACCTACCCCGGCAACGAGTGGTTCCGCGACTACTACCTCGGCATCGCCCAGTGGGCCGCGGGCGACCAGGCGCAGGCCGTCCGCAGCTGGGAGCGCTCGCTCGCCGCCCACCCCTCGCCGTGGGCGGCCCGCGCCCTCGCCGTCGCCGACGTCACCGAGGGCCGCACCGCGCAGGCCGCCGACCGCTACACCGCCGCCTGGGACGAACTCGCCGCCACCGCCGGGCAGTACGGGCCGCAGGTGCGCGACGTGCAGCGCGCGCTGCTGGCCGAGGCCGTGCCCGTGCTGCTGGCCGCGGGCCGCCCCGCCGAGGCCGCACGGCTGCTCGCCGCCCCCGCCCTCGACGGGGGCGCCCCGCTCGACGACGGCCGGATCCGGCTGCTGCGCGCCCGTACCGCGCTCGCCCACGGCGACGCGCCCGCCGCCCGCGCCCTGCTGGACGCCGGGATCGTCCTCGCCGACCTGCGGGAGGGCGCCGAGGAACTGAGCGACCTGTGGACCGCGGTGGCCGAACGGCTGGTCGCCGGGGAGGGCGAGATCACCGACGCGGTACGCGCCGAGGCCCGCGCCGCGCACCCGCTGCCCGCGCACTACGACTTCCTGATGCGCCCCGAGGAGAACTGAGGGCCCGTCACCGGCCGCCCCTCCCGCGGCGAAAACCGTTGGCCCGTGCGTCACCCGCGCGGCCACAGTGGTCTGCGCGCCCCCGGCCCGTCCGGGGGCGACCACCACCACACCACCGGGGGAGGGGACAGCCATGTCCACACTGCGGGTGACCGCCGAGCGGCTCACCATCACCGAGCACCCGAACGCCGACGCCCTGGAGCTGGCGCAGGTCGGCCTGTACCGCGCCGTCGTCGCCAAGGGCGCTTACCGCACCGGGGACTTCGCCGTCTACATCCCCGAGCAGGCCGTCTTGCCCGACCCGCTGATCGGCGAACTCGGACTGACCGGACGGCTCGCGGGCAGCGCCGCCAACCGCGTCAAGGCGGTACGGCTGCGCGGCGAGCTGTCCCAGGGCATCGTCTGCCGCCCGGCCGCGCTCGGCGGCACCGACCTGGAGCGCGCCGCCGCCGAGGACCAGGACTTCGCGGAGCGGCTCGGCATCACCAAATGGGTGCCCCCGGTGCCCGTGTCGATGAGCGGCGACGTCGAGTCCGCGCCCGACCTGCTGCCCTGGATCGACATCGAGAACCTCAAACGCCACCCCGGCATCTTCGCCCCCGGCGACCTCGTCACCGTCACCGAGAAGCTGCACGGCACCGCCTGCTGCCTGACCTACCGCGCGGACGACGGCACCCTCCACGTCACGTCCAAGGGCCTCGGCTCGCAGCACCTC
This sequence comes from Streptomyces sp. NPDC004031, assembly GCF_053604375.1. Classification (NCBI taxonomy): domain Bacteria; kingdom Bacillati; phylum Actinomycetota; class Actinomycetes; order Kitasatosporales; family Streptomycetaceae; genus Streptomyces; species Streptomyces sp. NPDC004031. Next base: position 42,305 of record NZ_JBSGHL010000036.1, read on the forward strand.
GCCCTCAAGGAGGCACCCGGCAACCTGTACTGGCGCGCCGTCCGCGGCTACGGCCTGCCCGAACTCGCCGCGGAGCTGGCCCGCATCCTCGGCGCGGCCAGGATCGGCATCTACGGCGAGGTCTACGGCGGCGGCGTCCAGGACCTCGGCTACGGCGTCGACGCGCGCCGCGAACTGCCCGGCTACGCGGCCTTCGACGTGTGCGCCGACACCGGCGGCGCGCTGCGCTGGCTCGACCCCGCCGAGCTGCCGGTCGGCGGCCTGCCGCTCGTCCCGCGCCTCTACCGCGGACCCTTCGACCTCGACCGGGTGCTGGAGCTGGCACAGGGCCGCGAGACGGTCACCGGCCGCGAGGTGCACATCCGCGAGGGCGTCGTCGTCCGCACCGCCGAGGACAAGTACAGCCCCGTCCTCGGCGGCCGGGCCGTCGCCAAGGTCGTCGGCGACGCCTACCTCACCCGCAAGGGCGGCACCGAGTACGAGTGAGCCCCGCGCGGACCCGGCCCTCCCCGGCCGGGCCCGCGCCGTTTCCGGCCCGGCTTCGCATGGACCGGCCAGGGACGGGTACGCGGCGGGGGTCAGCGAGACAACCGCACGCGTAAGCCCGACCACGCGGCAGCGGGTCCGGCCGCCGGCCGCGCACCCGCCCCGCGGCGAGAGGACACCTCAGCGATGACCGACGACATGAGCCCCGACGGCGCCCTGCCCCCCGCCCAGCGCGCCCTGCACGAGATCGCGACCGGCAGCGAGAACGTCGTCGCGCTCAGCACCCTCGCCGTGAGCGACGTGCTCCTGCCGGTGCCCGGCACCGACGAGCAGCCCAGCGGCGCCGAACTCCCGCGGGAGATCCAGCTGCCCGTCTACGAACAGGACGACGGGCGGCAGCTCGTCCCCGTCTTCACCTCCGAGACCCGGATGGCCGAGGCCCTGCCCACCACCCGCCGCTACCGGCTCGTCCAGCTCGCCGCGCTGAGCGGCGCCTGGCCCTCCGACGAGCTGATCCTCTCCATCGACACCGGCAACGCCGACTCCCTCAGCATCTCCGGCCAGGGCGTCCGCGCCCTCGCCGGACTCGTCGGCGGCAACTGACGACGGCACGGCGGCCGACGGCGGGTCCGGGCCCCCCGGGGCCCGGACCCGCCGTGCTCAGCCCCGGCCCCGGTAGACCACGAGACCGCTCGGCACCTTGTCGAGGAGCATCTCGCGCGGCGCCGCGGCCACCTCCCCGTCGCACGCCAGATGCACACCGTCGCCCGGCACCCGCACCCGCAGCCGCCGGACCAGCGCCGTCTCGTACACCGGGGTCCTGGCCAGCACACCGGTCAGTGCCGCGCCCAGCAGCCGCGCCCTGGCGAACCGCCCGCCGGACACGATGCGCACGTCCAGCCGCCCGTCCGTCAGATCACGGCGCCGCACCGGCGCCGGGCCCAGGCTCGAATACCGGCAGTTGCCCACGAAGAGCAGCCACACCGAACGCTTGCGGCCGTTGATCTCCACATCCACCGGACGGCACGTCCGCAGCACGTGGACCGCCGCCAGCACACTCGCCGGCCACGCCCCCACCCGCCGCGACCAGCGCTCCCGCACCCGCACCAGATCCGGGTACGAGCCGATGCTGAGCGTGTTCAGGAAGGGCTCGGCCACCTCGGACGCGCCCGCGCCCAGCGCCGTCGTGGCCGCCACGTCCACCGCCCCGGCCTGCTGCTCCAGCACCGCCGAGGCCGTCTCCTCCACGCTGCGCAGCCCCAGATCCCCGGCGAAGTGGTTGAACGTCCCGCCCGGGAAGACCGCCAGCGGCACCCCGTACCGCAGCGCGAACGCCGCCGCCAGCCGCACCGTGCCGTCGCCCCCGCACACCCCCAGCGCCCCGTCCCGCGCCGCCGCGGCCTCCGACGCCTTCTCCAGCAGCTCCGCCAGATCGTCGTCCTCGGTGCACTCGCCGACCCAGGCCTGCGGCAGCGCCGCCGCGATCCGCACCGCGGGCGCCGTCAGCAGCGGCGGGGGGCCCGAAGCAGTGTTCACCACCACATGGAGCCCGCGCCCCTCCGGCAGGAACGGCACCCGCGCGGCCGGCCCCCGCTCCGGCACACCCGGCTTCGGCGGCACCAGGGCCCGCACCACCAGCGCCGCACCCACCCCCAGCGCACAGCCCGCCAGCACATCGCTCGGGTAGTGGACCCCGGTGTAGACGCGGGAGAAAGCCACACTCCCCGCGATCGGCGCGAGCGCCGCGCCCCACCCCGCCGACTCCAGCGCCGCCCCCGCCGCGAAGGCGGCCGCCGACGCCGAGTGCCCCGAGGGGAAGGACGACGTCACCGGCTGGCTGCGCAACCGCCGTATCACCGGAACGGCGTCCAGCAGCGGCCGGGCCCGGCGGAAGGCGCCCTTGCCCGCGGTGTTCGCGACCAGCGACGCCAGGGCCAGCGACCCCGTCGCCCGCAGCGCCGCCCGCCGCCCGTCCCGCCCGCCCGCGACCGCCATGCCCGCGGCCAGCGCGCCCCACAGCATTCCGTGGTCCGCCGCCCGGCTCAGCCGCGGCAGCACCGACTCGGCACCGGGCCAGCGCTGCCGCGCCACCGCGGTGAACAGTGCCGCGTCCCGGGCCATCCAGCGGCGTCCGCCGCGTACAGGGTGTGCAACCATGCCGGGTCGGTTACCCTCCGGCGGCCCTCGCACGCACCCGGTACGCTCACCTGGGTGAACCACGGCCCCGTACAGCCCCCCGACCTGGTCATCTTCGACTGCGACGGCGTCCTCGTCGACAGCGAGCGGCTCGCCATCGACATCGACGTGGAGATGGTCGCCCGCCTGGGCTGGCCCATGTCACGGGACGAGGCGATCGAGCGCTTCGTCGGCCGCTCCTTCGCCGACATAGGCGCCGACATCGCCGCCCACCTCGGACGCCCGCTCCCCGACGGCTGGGACACCGAATGGCGCCGCCGGGTACGCGCCGCCCTCGACGCCGACCTCACCGCCGTCGACGGCATCGAGACCGCCCTCGACGCGCTCGCCGCCCGCGGGGTGCCCATGTGCGTGGCCTCCAGCACCGGCCACGAGGGGCTGCGCCGCACCCTCGGCAAGACCGGCCTCTACGACCGCTTCGCCGGCCGCGTCTTCAGCGCCTCCGACGTCCCCCGCGGCAAGCCCGCCCCCGACCTCTTCCTGCACGCCGCCCGCACCCTCGGCGTCCCGCCCGCCCGCTGCGTCGTCGTCGAAGACAGCCCCCACGGCCTCGCCGCCGCCCGCGCCGCCGGCATCCCCGCCTTCGCCTACACCGGCGGCGGCCTCACCCCCACCCACCGCCTCACCGGCCCCACCACCACCCTCTTCACCGACATGCGCACCCTCCCCGCCCTCCTCGGCCTCTGACCCGGCCCCCCAGGGACCCGAGGAACTGCGCGCCCGGCCCCAACGCCGGGTGGTTCGCGGTCCGCACCGCGAGCGCCACCCCGTGGCGCACCAGGGGCGCGGGGAACTGCGCGCTCAGCCCCAACGCCGGGTGGTTCGCGGTGCGCACCGCGAGTGGCACCCCGTGGCGCACCAGGGGCGCGGGGAACTGCGCGCTCAGCCCCGACGGCGGGTGGTTCGCGGTGCGCACCGCGAGTGGCACCCCGTGACGCGCCCCGCCGCGGCGCCAAGCCCCCCGCGGAAGCCAAAATGCGCCGAGCCCCCGCAGGGGCCAAGGTGGGGACGTGGGGCGTCCACCACCATGGGGGCGACCCCGCGGAGCGCCGAGCGGAGGTGCGCCATGGCGATCACCGTGCCGTACGGGGGCCGGCCGGACCCCGGGCTGCCCGTGCCCGCGTACTGGGAGGCGCATCTGGCCGCCGCCGCGCCCGGCAGCGAGGAGGCGGGCGGCGGGCCGCGGCTGCGCGAGGCCGCGTGCGGCTACTTCACGCGGCGGGGCCTGTGGAGCGGCCCCGGCCAGGTGCTCGCCGCGCCCGGCGCGGAACCGCTGCTGCTCGCCCTGCTCGCCGCCGCGGGCGGCGACCCCGTCCTCGCCCGTCCCGCACCCGCGTGGCAGGCCCCCGTCGCCGCGCTCGTCGGGCGGCCCGTGCACGCCGTGCCGAGCGCGCCCGAGGGCGGCGGCGTGCCGGACCCGTTCGCGCTGCTGGAGACCGTCCGCCGGGCCCGCGCCGCGGGCGCCGACCCGCGGCTGCTCGTGCTGTCCGCCGCGGACGACCCGACCGGCACCGTCACCGCGCCCGAGCTGCTGCACGAGACGTGCGAGGCCGCCGCGGAGGCCGGGCTCCAGATCGTGTCCGACGAGACCTACTCCGACACCCTGCACCACCGCGACACCGTGCTGCTCAGCCCCGCCGAGATGCTGCCCGACCACACGGTGGTGCTCACCGACCTGGGCGCCACCCTCGTCCCGTCCGGGGTGCCCGTCGCGCTCGCCCGTTTCCCGGCGACCGCGCACGGGACGGCGTGGCGGCAGCGCACCGCCGCGGCCCTGGCCGCGCTGCGCGCCGTCCTCCCGGCGCCCGTCGCCGCGGCGGCCGGGTACGTCCTGACCGAGCCCCCCGAGGTCACGGACTTCGCGGCGGCGGCGAACCGGCTGCACGCCCGTACCGCCGCCGCGGCCCACCGGACGATCACCGGCGCGGGCGGCGTGTGCCGGCCGCCGAAGGCCGGTTTCCAGCTCTACCCGAGGCTGGACGCCGCCGGGCTCGACGCGCCCGCCCTGGAGGAGCGGCTCGGCGCGGCGCTGGGCCGTACCGTCCCCGGCGGCCACCGCTTCGGCGACGACCCGGCGGAGCCCCGGGTCAGGATCGGCACCGGCGCGCTGCACGGCCGAACCGACCGCGAACGCCGCGTCGCGCTCGCCGCCGCCGACCCGCTCGCCGTCCCCCATGTGGCCGAGGCGCTCGCCGCGCTCGGCGCCGCCGTCGGGGCGCTGACCGGCACGGACGAGGTCAGCGGTTCGGCGGGCGTGGGATCGCGGGGCGCCCGGGGCTGACTTACGTTCGAGGCGTCCGTACCCGTTTCCCCTCGCAGACCGACCCGCCGGAGCACCGACCGTACGAAACCGCACCCCGCACGGAGTCCCGATGACCGATCAGAGCGAACGGATCCCGGCCACCACCGCGACCGCGCCGCGCCCGCCGGGCGAGCGCCGTGCCTGGCCGAAATCCTTCGCCGACCGGCTCACCGAACCCCGGCCGGGGCTGCGCACGGTCGTCCGCGCCGTCCGCGAGTGCATCGTCCGCCCGCCCGCGCACACGCTGCGCCAGGTGCCGCTGCTGCCCGTCGCGCCGGGGCCGCTGCCCGACGCCCCGCCCGGCACCCTCGCCGTGACCTGGGCCGGGCACGCCAGCTGGGTGGTGCGGATCGGCGGGCTGACCGTGCTCACCGACCCCGTCTGGTCGCACCGCATCCCCGCCACGCCCGCGCGCGTCACGCCCGTCGGGGTGCCCTGGGAGGAGCTGCCGCGCATCGACGCGGTGGTCATCAGCCACAACCACTACGACCACCTCGACGCCCCGACGCTGCGCCGGCTGCCGCGCAGCACCCCGCTGCTCGTGCCCGCCGGGCTCGGCACGTGGTGCCGCCGCCGCGGCTTCTCCCGGGTGACGGAGCTGGACTGGTGGGAGGCCACCGAGATCGGCGGCGTCCGCTTCGACTTCGTGCCCGCGCACCACTGGAGCAGGCGCACCCTCACGGACACCTGCCGCTCGCTGTGGGGCGGCTGGGTCCTCACCGACCCGGCGGGCCCGCGCCTGTACTTCGCCGGCGACACCGGCTACGGCGACTGCTTCGCACGCATCGGCCGCGCGTACCCCGGGATCGACGTGGCGCTGCTGCCCATCGGGGCGTACGCGCCGCGGCGCCTGCTCAAGGCGGTGCACGTCGATCCGGAGGAGGCCGTACGGGCCTTCCTCGACGTCGGGGCCGCGGTCATGGCACCCATGCACTGGGCGACCTTCCTGCTCTCCAGCGAGCCGCCGCTCGAACCCCTGACCCGCCTGCACGCGGCGTGGGACGCCGCGGGCCTTCCCCGCGCGTCCCTGTGGGACCTCCCCGTCGGAGCCTCCCGCCGCCTGGCCCCGCCGGGGACGTGCGGGTGACGCCACGGTCGGCGCAGGTGCCGCTGCTCGGGCGCGCTCAGGCGTGCCGGCGGCGGAGGAGGGCCGGGACGCCCGCGATGGCGAAGGTCAGACCGACCGCGAGGGCGACACCCTGCCAGGGCTCGGGGAAGAGCGAACCGCCGAGGATCCCGATGAGCTGGTAGGTCGCCGCCCACGCGAGGCACGCGAAGACGTCCCCCCGCACGAACCTCCGCAGCGGCATCTCCGCGAGCAGGCACGCGACCATGACCGGGATCCGCCCCGCCGGGACCAGCCGGGAGAGCACGAGCACGGCCGCCCCGTGCTCGTCCAGCCGCCGCTGCGCCGTCGCGAGCGTCCGCTCGTCCGCGCGCTCCTCGAGCCGGTGCAGCCACCGCGACCCGCCGCGCGACCGGGCGCCGCGCAACCCCAGCAGATAGAGGCCGACGTCGCCGATGAGCGCGGCGAAGGAGGCGACACAGAAGACGCCGAGCAGCGCGAAGGGGTCGGTCTGGTGGAAGGCCACGACCGCCGCGCTGGACACGATCGCCCCGGTCGGCACGACGGGCACGAGCGAGCCCAGCACCACGAGCAGGAAGAGCGAGGGGTAGCCGACGACCTGCTGGGTGCTCTCCGAGGACGGCGGGCGGGTGGTCGTCGCGGCGGTGGCGAGGAAGGCGATCACCCGGCGGTCCCCCGCGAGCCGGGGTCCGGCACCTGGACGGTCGCGCCGTGCGCGAGGCAGTGCACGGCGACGCGGGGCGCGGTGCGGGCGGCGAGCCGCACGAACTCCTCGCCCGGCGAGTGGAATTCGTGCGGGCGCACCGCGTCCATCCCGATCGGCCAGAACGTCCCGTAATGCACCGGCACGGCGACCCGCGGCCGCAGTCGCGCGAGGGCCTGGGCGGCACGCGCCGGGTCGAGGTGGCCGTGGCCCAGGAAGGGGCCCCACCCTCCGACCGGCAGCAGCGCGGCGTCGCAGGGTCCGACGGCCTCGGCCATGTCGTCGAAGAGCCCGGTGTCCCCGGCGAAGTACGTCCGGGCCGCCCCCTCGACGACGTACCCGAGCGCGGGCGCCCGCTGCGGCCCGAACGGCACCCGCCGCCCGTCGTGCGCGGCGGGCACGGCCCGTACGGTGACGGGCCCGGCCTCGTACGTGTCGCCCGCTTCCACCTCGGTCAGCCGAAGCCGGTCCCGTACCCGGCGCAGCGCGGGCACGGCCGCGGCGGCGCCGCGCGGCAGCAGCACCCGGGTGCCCGGGGCGAGCCGGGCCAGCGATCCGACGTGCAGATGGTCGGCGTGCAGATGCGAGACGAGGACGACATCGGCCCGTGCCGCCCCGGCGGGCGGCACCTCCCCCCGGCGCCGCCGCAGATGCGCCAGCCGCCGCGTGAACAGCGGATCGGTCAGCACCGTCACCCCGGAATCCCGCACGCTCACCATCGCGTGCCCCCACCACGTGATCTCCACGCCCACCACCCACCCTCCTCCCCGCACCGTACGCCGCCCCACCCGGCACCCTCCACCGGCGGTGTGTTCCCGTGACGACGGGTGGGTCCACTGTCGTGGGGGCAGGGGCGCGGGGAACTGCGCGAGCAACCCCCACCGGCGGTCCGGCCCGGCGACGACGGGTGGGTCCACTGTCGTGGGGGCAGGGGCGCGGGGAACTGCGCGAGCAACCCCCCACCGGCGGTGCGGTCCGGCGACAGCGGGTGGGTGCACCGTCGTGGGGGCAGGGGCGCGGGGAACTGCGCGGGCAACCCCCACCGGCGGTCCGGTCCGGCGACGACCGGTGGGTGCCCCCCGGTGGGGCAGGGGCGCGGGGAACTGCGCGAGCAACCCCCCACCGGCGGTCCGGTCGGGCGACAACCGTCGCACCCCCCCGGGCCGGGAGGCCGGAGCCCCGGGAGGGGGTGGGGAAGGGACGTCCGCGCAGGTCCCGGGAGGGATATGGCAGGGTGGAGCCGTGCCTCAGCCGGGTGGGAAGCGGGAACGGGCCGCGGGGCGCACCGCTCTGCGGGCGGTCGGGCGCGTCGTCGTCGTGTGGACGGTGGCCTCCGCCACCCTCGCCGTGCTGGCCTGGCTGCTGCCGGACTTCCGGCTGAAGGCCCCGAGCGGCGACAGCCCGACGCAGATCGCCGTGACGGCGGCGTACGGCGCGGGCGCGTTCGGCGTGCTGAGCGCGCTGGTGTGGCCGCTGCTGGTGAGAGCGCTGCTGCTGGTGCCCGCGCTGGTGCTGGGCGCGCTCGTGTTCTTCCTCAACGGCTCGTTGCTGCTGGTCGCGCTGGACCTCACGCCGGGCGGCCGCGGCGAGGTCACTCCCGCCACGGCCGTGGTGATCGCGGCGGTGATGTCCGCGGCCTCCTCCGCGACGAGCACCGCGCTCGCCGTGCGGGACGACGCCGCGTACGGGCGGCGCCTCGCGCGGCTCGCGGGCCGGCGGCGGCGCAGGGCGGGCGACCCACCGCTGCCGACGTCGTCCGGCACGGTCTTCCTGCAGCTCGACGGCGTCGGCCACGACGTGCTGCGGGCGGCGCTGACCGGCGGTTCCCCGGCGATGCCGACGCTGGCGGGCTGGCTCGCCGACGGCACCCACCGGCTCACCGCGTGGCGGACGGACTGGAGCAGCCAGACGGGCGCGAGCCAGCTCGCGATCCTGCACGGCAGCAACCACGACGTGCCCGCCTTCCGCTGGTTCGAGAAGGAGACCGGCCAGGTCATGGTGTGCAACCGCCCGTCCAGCGCGGCCGAGCTGGAGCGGCGGGCGGTCGCGCGTACCGGCTGCCCGGGGCTGCTGGCCGCGGACGGCGCGAGCCGCGGCAACCTGTTCACCGGAGGCGCCGACCAGTCGGCGCTGGTGATGTCGGTGGCGGCGCAGCGCGGCAAGTTCTCCCGCTCGCGCTCCGGTTACTTCGCGTACTTCTCGGACCCCGCCAACGCGGTGCGCACCGCGTGGTCGTTCGTCGCCGAGGTGGTCCGGGAGATCGGTGAGTCGAGCGCGTCGCGGCTGCGCAGGGACCGGCCGCGGATCGGGCGCGGCGGCCTGTATCCGGTGCTGCGGGCCTTCGCCACGGTCGTGGAGCGGGACGTCGCGGTCGCCGCCGTGGTCGGCGACATGCTCGCCGGGCGCACGGCCGTCTACGCCGACCTGGTCGCGTACGACGAGGTGGCGCACCACTCGGGCCCGCACAGCCGCGACGCCCGCAAGGTCCTCGCGCGCCTGGACCGTTCGATCCGGCTGGTCGCCGATGCGGCGCGGTACGCCCCGCGCCCGTACCGCTTCGTGCTGCTGTCCGACCACGGGCAGAGCGGCGGGGCGACGTTCGAGGACACCTACGGCGAGGGGCTGCGCGAGGTGGTGCGCGGCGGGTGCGGGCTGCCGCCGGTGAGCCGGGGGCGCAGCCGCCGCACGGGCAGCGAGGCGCGGGCGGCGGCCCGCAGCGCGCTGCGGCGGCCGGAGCGGGGGCGGCGGGCGCCGGAGGAGGCGGAGTGCGAGGGGCCGCGGTCCGAACCGGTCGTGCTGGCCTCGGGCAACCTCGGCCTGGTGGCCTTCCCGGACATCCCGGGGCGGGCGACGCTGGAGGAGATCCGCCGCCGCAGCCCGGACCTGCTGCCCGCGCTGACCGCGCACCCGGGCGTCGGCTTCGTCCTGGTGCGCAGCGCCGAGCGCGGACCGCTGGTGCTCGGTGCGGACGGCGGCGAGCACGAGCTGGCCACCGGACGGGTGACCGGGCCCGATCCGCTGGCCCGCTTCGGTCCGGGCGCGGCCGCGGCGGTGCTGCGCGCGGACGCCTTCCCGCACATCGCCGACCTGATGGTCAACTCCGCGGTCGACCCGCGCAGCGGCAGCGTGCACGCCTTCGAGGAGCAGGCGGGTTCGCACGGCGGGCTGGGCGGCCCGCAGTCGCACCCGTTCCTGTTCTCGCCCGCGGATCTGCCGCTGCCGCGGACGCCGGTCGTGGGCGCGGAGGCGCTGCACGGGCTCTTCCACGGATGGCTGGCCTCCGCGCGGCAGCCCGCGTCTGCCGCGGACTGCCCGCCCCGCGAGGCCGCCGCCCGCCCCGCCCGCCATCCCGTCCCCACCGCACAACCCCCCGCCCCCCGCACCCCGGACGCGGCCGCCCATCCCTGACCGCCGGGCGGGAACGGTCGCGCGGGGTGGCCGTACGTCCGGCACGGGACCAGGCGCGGAGCCCGGTCCGGTCGTGGCTCCGCCCGCCGCGGCCTCGTGGCTACGCCGTGGCGCCGCCGTCCAGGACCAGGTCGGTGCCGACGGTCGCGCCCGCCTCGGGGGAGGCGAGGTGGAGGACGGCCGCGGCCACCTCCGCGGTGCTCGCGGCGCGGCCGAGGGGGAGTTCGGTGCGCAGGCGTTCCGCCTTGGCGGCCGGGGTCTCGCCGGGGCGGGTGGACATCGGGGTGTCCACGGGGCCGGGGCTCACCGCGTTGATCCGTATGCCCTCGGCGATGTGGTCGAGCGCCGCGGTGCGGGTCAGCACGCTGACCGCGGCCTTGCTCGCGGCGTACGCGCCCAGGCCCGCGGCCCGGCGGTGGGCGCCGATGTTGGAGGCGATGTTGACGATGGCGCCGCCGCCCTCCTTGCGCATGCGCGCGATCTCGTACTTCATGGACAGCCACAGCCCGGTGACGTTGGTGTCGAGGGTGCGCCGCCAGTCGTCCTCGGCCATGTCGCCGACCGGGCCGGGGGAGAGGAAGACGCCGACGCCGTTGACGGCGACGTCCAGGCCGCCGAGCCGGTCGGCGGCCTCGGCGACCATGCGTTCGGCGTCCGCCGGGTCCGTGATGTCGGCGGTGACGGCGACGGCGGTGCCGCCCGCGGCCGTGACGAGGGCGACCGTCCCGTCGAGCGCCTCCCGGGTGCGGCCGGCGACCGCGACCCGGGCGCCCTCACGCGCGAAGGCGAGGGCGACCTCGCGCCCGATACCGCTGCCGCCGCCGGTGACGAGCACGGCCTGGCCGGTGAACCTGTCGGACATTGCGTCTCCTGTAATGAGAACGAGCATTCTGGAAAGAGGGCACACGTCACCCCGCGGCGCGGGCACACCGGGGGTAGGGGAAGAAGCGGGAGCCGTCAGCCGATGAGTGCGAGCACCTGCTGTGCCGCGTCCCGCGCCCGCTCCGGGTCCGCACCGGCCTTGCCGACCACCCGCATCCCCTGGAGCAGTACCAGCAGCAGCCGGGCCAGCCCGCGCGGATCGCGCCCGGCGGGCAGTTCGCCCTGGGCGCGGGCGCGCAGCAGCGCGGAGGTCAGCGCGGTCTCCAGGAGGGCCCAGCTGGCCTCCACCCGGCGCGCCGCGGCACTGTCGTGCGGGGCCAGCTCGACCGCGGTGTTGGTCATGAAGCAGCCGCGGCGCAGTTCGTCGCACGCGGATTCCGCGGCGAAGCGCTCGACCAGCGCGCGGACGGCGGGGAGGGCGGGGCCGGGCCGGGACAGCTCCTCCAGCAGCACCGGGTCGCACAGTTCGCCGTAGCGGCGCAGTGCGAGCAGGTAGAGGTCGTGCTTGCTGCCGAAGGTCGCGTAGATGCCGGCCCGCGCCACGCCGAGGCGTTCGACGAGCGCGGACATGGTGGTCGCCTCGTACCCGCGCTCCCAGAACAGTTCCAGGGCCGCCTGGAGTGCGGCGTCCGGGTCGAACTCCTTGGTCCTCGCCATGGTCAGGACCCTAGGTCATTGCAGAACGCCCGGTCAAGAAAGACCGATCGTCAACGCAAGGTTGACGATGCCCCATCGTCAACCTACCGTTGACGCATGGACAAGCATCCCGTACGGCTCGACGACCTCATCGACTTCGTCAAGAACCAGCACCCCGGGAGCGACCCGCTCCAGAACCTCGAACACGCCGTGACCGTCGCCGCGCACCTCGACGACGTCGCCGACCACCTCATCGGCCACTTCGTCGACCAGGCCCGGCGCGCGGGCGCGTCCTGGACCGACATCGGGCGGCACATGGGCGTGACCAAGCAGGCCGCCCAGAAGCGCTTCGTGCCCAAGGGGCCGGAGGACTTCGACCTCACCGAGTCGGGCTTCACCCGCTTCACCCCGCGCGCCCGCAACGCCGTCAGCGCCGCGCAGGAGGAGGCCCGCGCCGGACGGCACGGCACCATCGAGCCCGAGCACCTCGTGCTCGGCCTGCTCGCCCAGCCCGACACGCTCGCCCTCCAGGCCCTCGCCGACCTCGGCGCCACCCCGGACGCGGTACGCGCCGCCGTCACGACACCCGGTACCGAGGACGCCCCGCCGACCGGGAACCTGCCGGTCGGCGCCGCGGCCAAGAAGACCCTGCAGCTGATCCTGCGCGAGGCCCTGCGGCTCGGCCACAACTACATCGGCACCGAGCACATCCTGCTCGGTGTCCTCAGCGACGACCAGGAACCGGCCACCCGGGCGCTCACCGGCATCGGCGTCACCCACCCGGCCGTGGAGCAGTGGGTGCTCGCGACCCTGGCACGGATCTCTTGGAAGAGCGACGCACAGCCCGAGCCCACCGGCAGCGACACCCCCTGAACGCCCGCCCGCGACAGGGGGCGAGGGGATCAAGGGGGCGAAGGAACAAGGGGGCGAAGAGACACAGTGAGACACAGGGGGCCTGGCGCCGGGCCCCCGCGCTCAGCTCTTGCGCAGCGCCAGCAGCCGGTAGACCGGATCGCCGCGCGGCACGTCAGGGTCGGGCAGCGCGGCGATCCGCGCGGCCAGCTCCTCCTGCTCCACCTCGTCCAGCGACAGCGCCGACGCGAAGTAGCCGCGGGCCACGTCCGCCGCGGCCCCCAGGGGGGACTTGCCCTGGCCGTGCCCGGTGAAGCGGGCCTCGCCCGCCCGGCCGAGCCCGTGCTCGCAGGCCACCGCCCGCACGCGCTCGTCGGCGTCGTAGGCGGTCCGCCGCACCCGGTAGGGCGCCATCAGGTGGTCGACGTCGCTGTCCACGTCGTGGCCCGAGTCCTTGTCGACCGTCGTCACGAACACCCCGCCCGGCCGCAGCACCCGGGCGCACTCGGCTATCACCCGCGGCGCGTCCGGCAGCAGGTGCAGCAGCCACACCGCGCACACCGCGTCCAGCGACTCGTCGGCGAAGGGCAGCCGGTGGCAGTCGCCGAGCACCACCGAACCGTCCGTGCGGCGGGCCGCGAGGCGCGCCATGCCGTGTGCCGCGTCCACGCCGAAGACCCGCAGGCCCGGCCGCACCAGCCGTTCGGTCAGCAGTCCCGTCCCGCACCCCACGTCCAGCAGGGTGCGGGCGCCCTGGGGCACGAGCGCGAGGACGGCCCGTGCCGCCGCCCGCGCCCGCGGCTCACCACCGCGCGTCGCGTCGTAGCGCGCCGCCTCCACCTCGTAGTCCAGCATGCGGACGATGGTAGAGCCCGCAGGTGAACACCCGCCTGCCCGGGGGCTTGCACCTGTGTTACGTCCCGGTGCGCGGGCCGGCCGGGCAGGCGGGCGTACGGCGGCGGCCCCGGGGACGGGGCGGCCGCCGGGGCCGGATCAGCCGAAGGCGTCCGGGTCCGGGCCCAGGCGCGTGCCGTCGTCGAGGGCGGCCAGCTCGGTCAGGTCCTCCGGGGTGAGCGCGAAGTCGAAGACGTCGATGTTCTCCCGGATCCGCGACGGCGTCACGGACTTGGGGATCACCACGTTGCCCAGCTGGAGGTGCCAGCGCAGCACGACCTGCGCGGGAGTCCTGCCGTGCCGCTCGGCAACCCGGGCGACGACCGGGCTCTCGAGCAGGCCCTTGCCCTGGCCGAGCGGCGACCACGCCTCGGTGGCGATGCCCAGTTCGGCGTGCACCGCGCGCAGTTCGGACTGCGCCAGCTGCGGGTGCAGCTCGATCTGGTTCACCGCGGGAACGGTCGGCGAACCGTCGACCAGCCGCCGCAGGTGCGCGGGCTGGAAGTTGGACACACCGATGGCCCTGGCCCGCCCCTCGGCCGCGATCCGCTCCAGCGCGCGCCACGTCTCCGTATACGCGTCGCGCCGCGGCTGCGGCCAGTGGATCAGGTAGAGGTCGACGTGGTCGAGCTTCAGCTTCGCCAGCGAGGTGTCGAAGGCGCGCAGCGCGGAGTCGTACCCCTGGTCGCTGTTCCACAGCTTCGTGGTGACGAACAGCTCCTCGCGCGGCAGCCCGGAGGCGGCCAGCGCGCGGCCCGTGCCCTCCTCGTTGGCGTACAGCGCCGCGGTGTCGATGCTGCGGTAGCCGGCGTCGAGCGCGGTCGCGACCGCGGCCTCGGCTTCGTCGTCCGGCACCTGCCAGACGCCGAAGCCGAGCTGCGGCATCGTGACGCCGTTGTTGAGGGTTACGTCGGGGACCTTGCTCACAGGAGGTCGGGCCTTCCTTGCGTCGGTTGCGGTGGGCGTGCGGCCGGGCGGGGCCGTACGCGTCGGCCCGCGGCCCCGGTGGGCCGGGCGGACCGAGCACGTACAACCCGGCGCCCGATCGCCGCATTCCCCCGCCCCGCGGTGATCCCAGCCGCTACCCTCACGCGCGGGGGCCGGGCGCGGCCCGTGCGCGTGAGGGGAGCAGGACCGATGACGGGGCGGGAACCCATGGCGGAACCCATGGCGGGACAGGGCGTGCCGGACGGCGGCGCGCCCGCGGCGCCGCGCGCGCCGTGGGCCCGCCGGGACCTCCGGGCGGAGCCCTTCCCGGCCGTTCCCGCGTCCGCCGCGACCGACCCGGCGGTGCAGCGCGAGACGCTGGCACGGCTGCGCGAGTGGGCCGAACGGGACGCCGAGACCGCGATCGCCTGGTACCTGGTGGACAAGCGGAACAAGCGCATCGGCTCACGTCTGCTCCAGGGCCTCGCCATCGCCTGCGCCGTGGCCGGCGCCGCGGTGCCGCTCGGCACGGCCGCCGCGGGCGGCTCCGGCCAGGGCTGGGGCTATGTGCTGCTCGCCGTCGCCGCGGGCTGCAAGGGCTTCGACCACTTCTTCGGGCTGAGCGCCTCCTGGATGCGGGACATCGCCGTCGCCCACGCGCTGCGCACCGAACTCAACGCGGTACGGCTGGAGTGGGCCGCCGACGTGCTGCGTGCGGGCCCCCGCGCCGCCGACCCGGGCCTGCTGCTGGAACCGGCCGAGCTGGAACGGCAGCTGGCGCTCGTCACCCGGCTCGCCGTCTCGGTGCGCGCCCACATCGACGGCGAGACGGCCGAGTGGCAGGCGGAGTTCAGCGCGGGCATCAGCGAGCTGCAGGGCCAGCGCACGCTTCCGGGGGTGGAGCGCTGAGCGGGACGGGCTTAGGCACCGCGGGCGGGACGGCGGGCCGGTGAGCAGGATCCTCACGGTGGTGACGCCGGACGGCGCCGAGCACGACATCGAGCTGTACGCGCCCGAGTCCGCGCGGATGTGGGACCTCGCCGGGCGGTTCTGCCAGGAGTGGGACGCCTTCGCGCGCATCCCCGAGAGCACGCGCGCGCTGCCCGTCTACCCGTCCCGCGCCGGGGTGAGGGCGCTGCGGCTCTACGTCGGACGCGAGGAGCTGCCGCCGGAGCTGGTGCTCGGGGAGTCGCCGCTGCGCGACGGCGTACGCGTCGGGCTGGGCAGACCGGTGGAGGCGGGGCCGTACGAGCCGCGGCCGGACGGGCAGGTCCTGGCGACGGTGCGGATCGTGGCGGGGGAGGGCGCCGGGGCGGAGACCGGGGTGACCGGCGCGAACCGCAGGTCCATCGAATGCTTCCCCGGCGACCTCGCCGCCGGCGACAGCCTCGTGGCCGACTTCACCGGTGAGTTCGTCCGGCGGGGCGCCGCGGAGGCCCCGCTGCTCGTCCTGGTCGGGGGCCGCGTCGTCAGAGCCGTCGGCCGACCGGCGGTGCCCGGGTGGGAGCCCCCGGGGCAGGGCACGACGTGGGAGGAGGACACGCTGCTCATCGTGGGGAGCAGCTGCCTGCGGTGGTCCCGGGAGGAGCGGCCGGAGCCTGCCGTCCTGCCGCCGGGCGACCACGGCACGCTGCTGCTCGACCCGCGGGCCCGCTCCTCGGACCGCCCCGTCCTCGACTCCCTCCCGGACGTCCTGCTGCCCAACGCGCCCAGGGACAGCTGGTGGCAGACCCCTTCGACCCGGCGGGTCAACACCCTCCTGCGATCGAGGAACCTGCTGGCCCGGCTCGTCCGGAGTGCGGCGGACGGTGTGCCGGTGTGCTGGCCGACAGGAGATCGCGCGCTCCCGCCGTTCATGTTCACTGCCGCCGTCGCGGAGCAGCTGGGGTCGGCCTACCCCGACCCGGCGTCGCTCGCCGGGGCGGTCGGCTCGCGGAGCGGGGAGCTCTGGCAGCGCGGCCCGCGCGACGCCGACTTCCTGGCGCTGCGCTGCGGACTGCGTACCGCCCTGCCGGTGACCGCCGAGGGGCAGGACGAGCCGGACCGGTACTGGCAGCTGGGCAGCCAGGCGCTGCCCGCCGTCGCCGTGCTGCCGCGGCACGGCGTCGTCGGTGTCGTCGGCGCGGACGACCGGCCGCGGCGGCTCGCGGGCTGGCTCGTGCTCCAGGCCGCCGCCCACCACAGCCCCGAGGACGTCGTCGTACGCGTCCTCACCGATGCCCAGGGCGCCGCCGACTGGCGGTGGACGC
This sequence comes from Streptomyces sp. NPDC004031, assembly GCF_053604375.1. Lineage (NCBI taxonomy): Bacteria > Bacillati > Actinomycetota > Actinomycetes > Kitasatosporales > Streptomycetaceae > Streptomyces > Streptomyces sp. NPDC004031. The sequence continues at coordinate 58,927 of NZ_JBSGHL010000036.1, forward strand.
GCTGGCTGCCGCGCTCCTCCTCCGCGCTCGACGAGGACCGCGCCCCGCGCGTGCACGCCGACCCCACCTCGGTGGCGCGGCAGATCGACACGCTGCTGCGGCTGGTGACCGACCGGCAGAACCCCGCCGCCGCGGCCGTCCCCGGCGCCCCCGCGGCGGAACGGGACAGCGGGGCGCCGGACGGCACGGCCGCGGGCACCCCCGCCGGACGGCACGGCCCCTCCGTGCTGCTCGTCCTGGACGGGATACGCCGGCTGCGGACGCTGCCGGGTGTCGGGCGGCTGCTCCAGGAGGGGCCCGCGGTCGGGGTGCACCTGGTCTGCCTGGGCACGGAGGCCCGGCAGCTGCCCCCCGGGTGCGGCTACCTGGTCGACATCGGCGACGGCACCGGCTCGACCGCCGGTCCGGCCGACCACGTGACGCGGCCGCTGCTGGCCGACCTGCCGCGGCCCGGCTGGTTCGAGGCGGCGGCCCGCGCGCTCGCCCCGCTGCGGGACGCCGAGGCCGTCCGGCGGGCCATGGACCTCGCGGCCCTGCCGCTGCCCGAACTGCTCGGGCTGGACGTCGCGGACGCCGACGGGGGCGCCGGGACCGTCGAGGCGCGCTGGTCGGCGGTGCCGCGTGCGACGGCGGCGGTCGTGGGGCAGGCCGCCGCGGCGCCGTTCGAGCTGGACCTGCGCGCGGACGGCCCGCACGCGCTGATCGCGGGGCGGCCGGGCTCCGGGCTGACCGCGTTCCTGCGCAGCTGGGTCGTCTCGCTCGCGGTCGCCAACCGCCCCGACGAGATGATCTTCGTCCTGTTCGACGACCGCGGCGGTGACGCCTTCGGACCCGCCACCGGGCTGCCGCACGTCACCCGGGTCGTGACCGACATCGACGACCGCGAGGCCGAACGCGTCCTCGGCCGGCTCTTCGCCGAACTGCGCGCCCGCGAGGCGCGGCTGACCGGGCATTCCGTGCGCACCCTGGACGACTACCACCAGCTGCGCGACCGCGACCGGTCGCTGCCGCCCCTGCCCAGGCTGGTGCTGGTGGTCGCCGAGCTCGCCGACCTCGCGGGCGGCCGCCCGGAGCTGCGCGCCGGGATGCTGGACGTCGCCCAGCGCGGCCGCTCGCTCGGCATCCACCTGGTACTGGCCACCCAGCGCCCCGCGGGTGTCGTGACCACCGGCATCAGGGCGACCACCAACCTGCGGATCGCGCTGCGGCTCGGCGACGCCGCCGAGAGCGCCGCCGTCCTGGACGCGCCCGACGCGGCTGCGATCCCCCGCTCCAGCCCCGGACGCGCCTTCGTCCGTACCGGGGTGCAGGAACTGACCGAGTTCCAGGCGCCCGTCGCCGTCGACCTGGGCTCGCCTGCGGCCCCCGTCCCCGCGTTCACCGTCCACGACCTCGACGGGCCCCGCCCCGCCCCCGGGCACGACGGCGCCGCACCCGGGCAGCGCCCCGCCGGGCCGTCCGTCCGGACCGACCTGGACCTGCTGGTGACCGCCGTCTACCGGGCCGCCCTGCGCTCCGGGGTGCCGCAGCTGCCCGGCCCGCTGCCCGAGCCGCTGCCCGCGGTCGTCACCCTGTCGGAGCTGCCGCAGGCCCCGGCCGGCGTCGCCTACGGGCTGGAGGAGCTGGCCGACGAGGTCGGCAAGCAGCCCGCGCTCTTCGACGTCGCGGGGGAGGGGCTGCTCGCCGCGACCGGCGGGCCGCGCACCGGCAAGTCGCAGTTCCTGCGCACGCTCGCCGCCGCGCTCGCGCAGCGGCACTCCACCGCGGACGTCCACCTCTTCGGCATCGACTGCGGCAACGGCGCCCTCCAGATGCTCGCCCGGCTGCCGCACTGCGGCAGCGTGGTCACCCGGGGCCGCCCCGACCACCTGGCCCGGCTCGTAGGCCGGCTCACCGCCGCCCTGCACACCCGGCGGCAGCTCTTCGCCGAGGGCGGCTTCACCGACCTCGCCGCGCAGCGGCAGGCCGTGCGCTCCGACCGCCGGCTGCCCCACCTGGTGCTGCTCATCGACCGCTGGGAGGGCCTGCGCGAGCTGTCCGGCCGTATCGACGGCGAGCGGCTCGCGGAGGACCTGCGGCTGCTGATGCGGGACGGCGGCCCGGTCGGCATCCGCGTCGTGCTGACCGCGGACGCGGCGGGCCTGGACGAGCGCACGGCCGCGCTGGTGACCGACCACCTGGTGCTGGACCGCAGGGACAAGGACGACTACCGGCGCTTCGGCGTCGATCCGCCGCTGGGCCACCTCCAGCCGGGCCGCGCCCTGCGCGCGTTCAGCGCGTGCGAGGTGCAGGTCGCGCTGCTGGACGGCGGCCCCAGCTCGCGCGCGCAGAGCGACGCGCTGGACGCGCTGGCCGCCCGGCTGCGGGACCGCGACACGGACGTGCCGCACACCCGGCGGCCGTTCGCCATCGACGACGCGCCGCGCGCCGCCGAGCAGTTCCAGGTCGGCCCCGGCACGGGCCGCCCGGTCGGCCGCGAGGACGTCCTGGCGTGGCTGCGCAACCGGCAGTCCACGGGTGCCTCGGCCGCGCTGCTCGGGCCGCGCCGCTCGGGCAAGTCCTGGGTGCTGGAGGAGCTGTCTCGGCGGCTGGCCGCCGACGGCGGACGCGAGGAGGTGCACCGGCTCACCGTGCCGCCGCCCAGCTCCCCGGTGGACACCCCCGACGCGCTCGCCGGCATCCTCGACCGCGCGGTGCGCGACGCCGCGAGCCCCGCCGAGGCGCTGCTCGACAAGGCCGCGTCCGGCGGCGCCCCGCTGGTCTTCCTGCTCGACGAGGTCGGGCGGCTCGCGGACTACGACCCGGTCGCCGTCTCCTGGCTGCGCGACCTCGGCCAGGCCGGGGCCTGGCTGCTCTACACCGGCACCGAGAAGGACTGGCGGACGGTCGTGCGCAGGGCGCTCACCGCGCCGGGCTCCAGCTTCGGCAACGACGTCAACGCCCGGTTGCTGGGCCCGCTCGACGAGGAGGCCGCGCTGGACTTCCTGTCCGGCACCGCCGCCAACCTGGGCGTCGCCCTCGACCGCGACACCACCGCCGCCGCCGTCGTCCGCACCGTCGGCAGCTGGCCGTTCTACCTCCAGGTCGTCGGCGACGCCGTCGTCCGCGCCGTCCAGGGCAACGACCTGAGCCCGCTCACCGGCGACGCGGCACTCCGCTCGCTCGTCGAACGGCGGCTGCTCGACGAGTGGTCGCTGCACTTCCAGTCCCGCTGGGCCGAGATCGGCCCCGCCGGGCGCGCCGCCCTGCTCGCCGAGCCCGGCGCGCTCCCGGCCGGTGCCACCCCCGCGCAACGCCAGGACCTGCGCGACGCGGGGCTGCTGCGGCCGGGCGAGCAGTGGCTGCACGACCCGCCGCTGCTGGACTGGATCGCCAGGAACGACATCTCGCTGCGTGACGGGGAAACAGGGGAGTGGGCCCAATGAGCGTCTTCCGGCCGAGCCAGTCCTACCGCGCCGACCTGGACGTCAGGCTCGGCAACGGGCGGATGCCCAGCTGGATCCGCCCCACCGCCGAGGGCGCGGAGCCCAACAGCGCGGCCTGGCTGGCTGTCATGCCGCGCCGGGCGGGCAAGACCTGGCTGGCCCAGGGCATCGCCGCCGCCCGCCCGGCGGGCGGCACGGTCCGGGTCGACCTGCGGTCGTCGGCGTCGGTCCGCAAGACCCGGCTGGGCTGCCTGACCGAGGGCAGACCCGCGCCGCCGGTCGGCCCCGGGCAGCTCGTCGTCGTCGACGAGCCCGCGCTCGCCCGGCCCGGCGGCCCCGGCGTCGACCCCGCCGTGCTGGCCACCGGACTGCACCGGATCCACGACACCGGCGCCACCGTCCTGGTCCTCGCCACCCCCGCCGAGAGCGCGCTGCTCGTCCCGCACCTCGGACCCGACGTGCCCAAGGACCTGCTGCGCCCGCCCGTGCTCGACGCCGACGAGTGCGCGCGGATGGCCGCCCGCGCACCGCAGTGGGCGCCCGCGCTCGTCGAGCGGCTGCGCGCCCGCGACCCCGGCTGGCTGCACACCACCTTCCTGCTCGAACTCCTCCTGCACACCGCCGAGGAGCAGCCCGCGCTGCGCACCGGCGACGACGGCTACGCCCGGCTGCTGCGGGCCGCCGCCGAGGAGGCCGACGACCGGCACGAGTACATCCGCCAGTGGTTCCGCGGCGGCCTCGCCGAGAAGCACCGCGCCGCCCTGCGCGCCGCCCGCTGGCGCGCCGCGGGCCTGCCCGCCGGCGCCGCGGGCCGCCCCGGGCAGGACACCGCGCTGTACGCGTACGGGGCCGCGCCGGGCGCCGCGGGGCCCGTGCCCGGACACCCGCGGCCCGGCGGATCGCTCGCCGACGACCCGGTGCTCGGCCGCCACCTGCCCGACGTGCTGCGCGTCCACCACATCTCCGACCTGCACCACGGCGGGCGGCTGTCGGACACCGTCGACACCAAGGACCGCACCGGCGCCGGGCAGGCCATCGCCGCCCTCGCCGGGGCGGGCACCGCGCTGGACAGCTACCTCGACCACGTGCGCCAGCTCGCCGCCCAGGGCCGCGCCCCGCACCTGCTCGTCGTCACCGGCGACCTCGTCGACCGCCCGCTGGACGGGCACGGCGAGCGGGCGCGTACCTGGCTCGCCGAGCTGGCCGCGCTGCTCGCCCCGCACCGCGACCTGCGGGAGGGCGACCCGCGGGTGCTGCTCGTCGGCGGCAACCACGACGTCTCCTGGGACCTGGCCCTCGACGCCTCCCCGCAGGCCCGGCACCGCTGGTTCGCCGCCGCCTTCGACGGGCTGCCGCACCCCGACCTGCACCTCGCCGACCCGGCGCGGCGCCGCCTCTACGTCGGCTACCCGGACGTCGGGCTGCGCTTCGCGCTGCTCGGCAGCGCCGAGTCCGGCGGCGAGGCGGCCCACGACGCCGACCGCGAGCGGCTGCGCGCCTTCCAGCAGCGGTACGTGGCCGCGAGCGCCTCGCAGGACGCCGACATCGCCGCCGTCGTACGGGACTTCGAACGGCACGACCCCGGCGTGGTGGCCCGCGGGGTGCTCGACCGGCTCGCGCCGCAGCCCGGCGTCGTCACCCTCGCCGCGCTGCACCACCCGCTCTCGCCCGTGCCCGCGGTCGAGGTCGCGCCCTACTCCGGGGTCGTCAACGCCGGACAGGCCAAACGCGCGCTGGCCGCCGCCCGTACGTCCCTGGTGCTGCACGGCCACACCCACCTGGGCTTCGCGGCCGCCGAGCGGCTGCTGGACGCGGGCCCGCCGTGGACCATGCGGATCGCCGGCGCCCCCGCGCTGGCCAGCCGGGAGACGGAGGAGCGCAACGGCTACAACGAGGTGTTCGTGGCCCGCGAGGGCGGCGACCACACCCTCGCGCTGCGCACCGTCCGGCTCGACGGCGGCCAGTGGACGCCCGGCCCGGCCCACGCCTTCCGGCCCGGCGCCGCCGAGGAGCACGACCTCGACGCGCTGTGCGCGGACGCCTGAGACCGCGGCCCGTCACGCCCGGTAGAGCGCCTCGATCTCCCGGGCGTACGCGGCCTCGATCGCCCGCCGCTTCAGCTTCAGGGACGGCGTCAGCAGCCCGCGCTCCTCGCTGAACTGCGCGGCCAGGATCCGGAAGGTGCGGATCGACTCGGCCTGCGAGACCAGGGTGTTCGCCGCGACGACGGCCCGCCGTATCTCGTTCTCCAGGTCCGTGTCGTGCACCAGCTCCCTGGTCGGCAGCCGCGGCTTGCCGCGGATCGACAGCCAGTGCGCCACCGCCTCCGGGTCCAGCGTCACCAGCGCCGCGACGTACGGCCGGTCGTTGCCGACCACCACGCACTGCCCGACCAGCGGGTGCGCCCGCACCCGGTCCTCCAGCGCGACCGGCGACACGCTCTTGCCGCCGCTGGTCACCAGGATCTCCTTCTTGCGCCCGGTGATCGTCAGATAGCCGTCCTCGTCGAGCATGCCGAGATCCCCGGTGGCGAGCCAGCCGTCCTTGAGGACCTCCTCGGTCGCCTTGACGTTGTTGAGGTAGCCGGTGAAGACCTGCCCGCCGCGCAGCCAGATCTCGCCGTCCTCGGCGATCAGCACGGCCGTGCCCGGGACCGGCAGGCCGACGGTGCCGAAACGGGTCTGCTCGGGGGGATTGGCCGTCGCCGCGGCCGTGGTTTCGGTCAGCCCGTAGCCCTCGTAGATCGTCACGCCCGCGCCGCAGAAGAACAGGCCGAGGCGCCGCTCCATCGCCGAACCGCCGGAGATCGCGTGCCGCACCCGCCCGCCCAGCGCGCCGCGCACCTTGCTGTAGACGAGCTTCTCGTACAACTGGTGCTGCATCCGCAAGGACGCGCTCGGGCCCGGCCCCAGGCCGAAGGCGCGCGCCTCCACCGCCTCGGCGTGCCGCACCGCGACCTCCACGGCCTTCTCGAAGGCCGCGAGCTTCCCGCCCGCCTCCGCCTTGCGCCGCGCCGCCTGGAAGACCTTCTCGAAGACGTACGGCACGGCCAGCACGAAGGTCGGCCGGAAGGACGCGAGTGAGGGGATCAGCTCGGCGGCGGTCATCCCGGGCTGGTGGCCGAGCCGGATCCGGGCCCGGACGCACGCCACCTCCACCATCCGCCCGAAGACGTGCGCGAGCGGCAGGAAGAGCAGGGTGGACGGCTCCTCGCCGGGCCTGCTGGAGAAGACCGGCTCCCAGCGGGCCACGACGTTGTCGGTCTCGGCCATGAAGTTGCCGTGCGTGATGACGCAGCCCTTGGGGCGGCCCGTGGTGCCCGAGGTGTAGATGACCGTCGCGGTCGCGCCCGGTGTCACCGCGAGCCGGTGCCGCTCGACGACGTCGTCCCCGATGTGCCGCCCGGCCTCGGTCAGTTCCTCGACACATCCCGCGTCGAGCTGCCACAGCCGGTGCAGCCGCGGCAGTTCGTCCACGGCGGCGCCCACCGTCATGGCGTGGTCCTCGTGCTCCACGACCGCGGCGACCGCCTCCGAGTCGTGCAGCATCCAGCGGACCTGCTCGGACGACGACGTCGGGTACACCGGCACCGGCTGCGCGCCGATCGACCACAGCGCGAAGTCGAAGAGCGTCCACTCGTAGCGGGTGCGCGACATGATCGCGACCCGGTCGCCGAACCGGACGCCCTGCGCGAGCAGCCCCTTGGCGACCGCGAGCACCTGGTCGCGGAACTCCGCGGCGGTCACGTCCTGCCACCCGCCGTGCTCGTCGGCGCGCGCGAGCACCACCTGGTCCGGGGCCTGCCGCGCGTTCCCGAACACGGCATCCGCCAGACCGCCGGCCTGGGGCGCCGTGACCAGCGGGGGGACGGTGAACTGACGCAACGGGTGCTCTCCTAGGTGCCGGTGCGGCCGTAAGCTACCCGATCCCCGGCCCCGGCGGGAGAGGGCGGAAAGTTTCGCCGAATCGGACGTCTGTGCTGGTGGAACGGGGGTTTCCGGCGGTCACAAGGCAACCGGCGGCCTCCCGCGTCCCGGGGGCGGCGGCGGACGGGTACGGATCTCCACCAAATCTGCCCGCCCCGGTCACGCCCACTCCACCCCACAGGTCGGCTCCCGCCCCGCCCGTCCCAGCCCTCCCGCCCGTACAGCCCTTTCCGGGCGGGCGCGGTCAGAGCAGCGGCCGGTGCAGCAGGCCGCCGCCCGCGAGGATCGCCCCGGCCAGCGCGTCCGCCGACTCCTGGACGCGCGAGGCGCGCCGCCCGTGCCGCAGCACGAAGTCGACGCCGCCCAGGTCCGGCAGCCCGCCGGCCCGCGACTGGACGCGCACCAGCCCGGCCGGAATCAGCCCTTGCGGATGCGCCATCACCCCCAGACCCGCCCGCGCCGCCGCGACCAGGCCGCCCAGCGAGCCGCTCGTCCCCGCCGGCTGCCAGGCCCGGCCGTGCCGCTCCAGCACGTCCAGCACCCGCACCCGGGTCAGCGCCGGCGGCGGGTGCGCGATCAGCGGCACCGGGCGGCGCGGGTCGAGCCGCAGCCGCTCGCCGCCTATCCACACCAGCTTGTCCCGCCACACCAGCCGCCCCGGCCCGTCCGGACCCGAGCGCTTGGCCAGGCACAGGTCGAGACCACCGGCCTCCAGCCGCTCGTGCAGCACACCGGACAGCTCCACGGTCAGCTCCAGGTCCACCTCGGGGTGGTCGTGCCGGAAGGCGGCCAGGATCTCCGGCAGCCGGGTCGGCACGAAGTCCTCCGACACCCCGAACCGCAGCCGCCCGCGCAGCCGGGTGCCGGTGAAGTACGCCGCCGCCCGCTCGTTGGCCTCCAGGATCGGCCGGGCGAAGCGCACCATGGCCTCGCCGTCCTCGGTCAGCTCCACCGCGTGCGTGTCGCGCAGGAAGAGCCGGCAGCCCGCGGCCTCCTCCAGCCGCCGCACGTGCTGGCTGACGGTGGACTGGCGCAGGCCGAGCCGGTGCGCCGCCTGGGTGAAGCTCAGCGTCTGCGCGACGGCGAGGAAGGTCCGCAACTGGGCGGGCTCGAACATGGCGGCACGTTATCGCGGGCCGTGATGGCGGTCGCGTCGGTAACCGGCCATCCCTGGACACCGGCCCGCGGGCGCGGGCGCGAACCCTCCGCCCGCGCCGCCGTCACAGCCGCAGCGCGGCCACCAGCGTCACCGCGAGCGCCCACGACGTGAAGAGCCCGTACGCGAACAGCTCCCGTCCCCGGTCCCCGGCCCGCACCTGCCGCAGCAGCACCCAGCCGAAGAACAGCGTCTCCGCGCCCGCGCCCGCCACCCCGTAGACCGGGTGCCACACCCCGGCGACGACCGCGGCGGTGGCGGCGGTGTGCAGGACCCCGGCGGCGGTCGGCACCCACCGGCGCCGGCCCTGCCGCAGCCCGAGCCGCGTCAGGTCGTCCAGCCGCTCCACCCCCGGCCCGAACCGGGTCAGCGCGGCGAGCGCCGACGGCACCACCTCCAGCAGCAGCAGGACGGTCAGGGCCGCACTGAGGACGAACACCGGGGGCTCCTTGCCAGGTGCGAACCGGCCGGTCGGCGCCGGTCGGCGGGCGGGCGGCCGACAGGGTGCGGCCGCCGCTCAGTGTGCCCGGTCGGACGCCAGTGCGATACGGTCCTCGCCCGCGTAGACGTTCATGGAGTCGCCGCGCAGGAAGCCGACCAGGGTCAGCCCGCTCTCCCGGGCCAGGTCCACCGCGAGCGAGGACGGCGCCGACACCGCGGCCAGCACCGGTATCCCTGCCATCACCGCCTTCTGGGCCAGCTCGAAGGACGCCCGCCCGGACACCATCAGGATCCGGTCCGCGAGCGGCAGCAGGCCCTCCCGCAGCGCCCGCCCGACCAGCTTGTCGACGGCGTTGTGCCGCCCGACGTCCTCGCGCACGTCCAGCAGCCCGCCCTCGGCGTCGAACAGTGCGGCGGCGTGCAGCCCGCCCGTGCGGTCGAAGACCGCCTGCCCCTCGCGCAGCCGTTCCGGCAGCCGGGCCAGCAGCGCGGGCGTCAGCCGCGGCCCGCCCGCCGGGTCCACCGGCAGCCGGGTCGCCGTCCGCACCGCGTCCAGGCTGGCCTTGCCGCACAGCCCGCACGACGACGTCGTGTAGACGTTGCGCTCCAGCGTGATGTCCGGCACCGGCACCCCGGGCGCGAGCGTCACGTCCACGACGTTGTAGGTGTTCGCGCCGTCGGCCGTCGCCCCCGCGCAGTAGACGACGTTCGCGACCTCGTCGGCGGCCGCCAGCACGCCCTCGCTCACCAGGAAACCGGTGGCCAGGGCGAAGTCGTCGCCCGGGGTGCGCATCGTGATCGCCAGCGGGCGGCCGTTCAGCCGGATCTCCAGCGGCTCCTCCGCCACCAGCGTGTCCGCCCGGTGCGCGGCCGTCCCGCCGCGGATCCGCAGCACCCGCCGCCGCTCCGTGACCCGTCCCATCCGGCCCTCTCCTCCCGCGCTCCCGCCGCGCCCCGCGGGCCGCCCCGTGCGCCCCGCGGTCCCGGCCCGGTACCAGGCGAGGGTGTCATAGGGTGATCAGGACCGCGCAGCGAGCACCACGGACTCCCAGGATGGCAGAACCGAGATGAGCGACCAGCCGACCGCCGAGCACACCCTGGAAGGCGACGCGCAGGCCCTGCAGCGGTTGCGGGAGCTGCGCGGCAGCATCGACAACCTGGACGCCGCCCTCGTCCACCTGCTCGCCGAGCGCTTCAAGTGCACCCAGCAGGTCGGCGAGCTGAAGGCCGCCCACGACCTGCCCCCCGCCGACCCGGCCCGCGAGGCCGCCCAGATCTCCCGGCTGCGCCGCCTCGCCGAGGACGCCCGGCTCGACCCCGCCTTCGCCGAGAAGTTCCTGAACTTCATCATCGACGAGGTCGTCCGCCACCACCGCGCCATCGCCGCCCGCCCCCAGCAGCCCGGCGGGAATCCCAGGTGAGAAGCACTCCGGATCCTTGGTAAGGTTGACCCAGTCACCCCGACCCAGGCGGTCGGGGCGGTCGACCCGGTCCGGGTGGCGGAATGGCAGACGCGCTAGCTTGAGGTGCTAGTGCCCTTTATCGGGCGTGGGGGTTCAAGTCCCCCCTCGGACACCAGCGAAAACCCCAGTTGATCTGGGGTTTTTCTGTTTTTCCGGGCCGCTTCCAGGGCGTTTCCCTGGCGTCTCGCGGGCGTCTTCCGGGCGACCTCAGCACGGCAGCGCCGCGAGGAGCCCGGTCGTCGTCGCGTGCAGGCGGGCGGCGGCCGCGGGGGAGAAGGCGGGGGTGCCGGTGGGGACACGGCGGCCCTCCAGGACGGCGGTCAGCCGGGCGGGCGGGGCCGTGAGGAAGGGCAGGACCTGCGCGACGGCCTCGGAGACGGGCTTGCCGGTCGCCTTGAGCGCCGCGACATGGGCGGCGGACGACGGGTCGTACTCACCGGCGAAGCTCGTCGCGACGACGCCGGGGTGGTTCACGACGTAGTGCACGGCAGTGTCGGCGTAGGTCTCGGCGCAGTGCGTGGCCAGCAGGTCGCAGAGGGCGCCGCCGTGGCCGAGGGCGCCGGCCCCGGGGTAGCCGCGGCGCAGCTGGAGGTCGTCCCAGCGGACGGGTCCGGCCAGGCCCACGGCGCCGAAGGAGAGGACGACGGCCCGCTCGGCGCGGCTGAGGGGGCCGATCAGGCCGTGGCTGAGGAGATGGCGGCTGAGGTAGTACAGGGCGAAGGTGCTCTCGAAGCCGTCCGGGGTCTCCGCGCGGGTGGAGCGGTGGTAGCGCGCGCCGAGGACCAGCAGGTCGAGCGCCGGGTAGGCGGACGTGACGTGGTCGACGACGCGGTGGTTCTCCGCGACCAGGCTCAGGTCGGCCCGCAGGAAGCGCGCCCGGTCGGCGGCGCCGCTGCGGGCGGCGGCGGCCAGGAACGCCTCGCCCTTCGCCGGGTTCGTGCCGACGATCAGCACCTCGTGGCCGCGTGCCAGGTAGGTGTCGGCGAGGGCGCGGCCGATGCCGTCGGTGCCTCCGGTGATGACTGCGGTGGGCATGACCGTCCTTCCGGGTGCGCGGTGGCCCGCGCGGGGTCAGATGATTTGATTTGATCAATCAAAGCATCTGGCGGAGCGGTCCGGCAACAGCCGCCCGGGGCGGGGGAGCGCGGCCGGTCAGACCGACGGGCCGCCGTACCCGGCCTCGGCCCCCGCGGCGAGCATGTGTTCCTGCACCCGGAGCAGGGTGTCGGCCGCCCGGCCCAGCTCGTCGGCCGCCGCCCCGGTGAACGCCCCGGCCAGCAGCTCGCAGCGGGCGGCCCGGACGCGCGCGAGGACGTCGCGGCCGTGCGCGGTGATGGCGATGACGCCGGAGCGGGCGTCGGCCGGGTCGGGGAGGCGGCTCACGAGCCCGTCGGCCCTCAGGGGGCGGAGCTGGAGGGACACCGTCGATATGTCGATCCGCAGGCAGTCGGCGATGTCGGACACCCGCATCGCCCCGGCGACGTCGAAGTGCTCCAGCAGCCGCAGCGCGCTCGGCGGGACGTCGCACCCCGACCGCCGGGCGACCTCGGCCCGGACGTACTTGCTCTCGCTCCAGCGGACCACCGCCGACAGGGCCACGTCGAGCCGGGCCAGCTCCGCCGGCGGCGGGGTCCGGGGGGCGGCCCCGGAAGCAGGGGCGGGGGAGGTGGCCATGCGGCCAGGTTACAAGGGGGAGAGGACGCCGGGACGGTCAGCGCAGATCGGTGATCTCGGGGGCGTAGACGGTGCCGAGCGGCTCGGGGCCCACGTACTGCTGGCAGTTGCACTGGCGGGTCTCGAACTGCAGCGGCTGCCGGTCGGCGTCCCACAAGCAGGGCGTCTCGACGTCGGCGTGGCACTTGCCGTCGTCCCTGCCGTGCATCGCGAGGTGGTGGGTGCAGCCGCAGATCGGCTCCGGCGGGCGGTTCGCCGACGCCAGCGCGCTCTGCTTGCGCTCCTCGGCCTTGATCACGTCGAGCTTGCGTTTGTGGCGCCGGTCGGTCGCGTCCTTGATCCGCTCGCCGATGGTGCCGCCGCCGAACAGCACCACCGGAATGATCCACCACAGGTTGCCCATGCCCTGACCCCCGTCGTTCGGTGCGCCCAGCATATCGCCGCAGGCGGCCCGCCCGGCAGGCCCCGCGAAGGCCCTGTGGACGGGGCCGGACAGGATCCGACGGGGTCGGACGGGACGGCTGCGGGCAAACGATTTGGCGTAGACGTGCCGAGCCCGTAAGGTTGGGTTCACCGACGCGGGGTGGAGCAGCTCGGTAGCTCGCTGGGCTCATAACCCAGAGGTCGCAGGTTCAAATCCTGTCCCCGCTACTGAAGGAAGGGCCCGGTGCCGTCACGGCACCGGGCCCTTCCGCGTGCCCGCGCCGTGTCAGCGGCCCCGTCTGCCCGCCCGGTGTCAGCCGTCCCGTCTGTGCGCGCCGTCCCGTCCGGCGCCCTGGCGCGCCCGCTCCCGTTCGTGGACGGGCTCGTACGGCGGTACGTCCCGGCCCGGCTGGTAGTGCGGCCCCTGCCGCATGTGCCGGACGACGATCACGCAGTCCACCGCGGCCAGTGCGGCGATCGCCGCGCAGAGGGCGGCCCACCCGGGCTGGTCGAACAGGGCGAAACCGACGGCGGCGCCGATCCCCCAGACCAGGCCGCACAAGGCCAGCCCGAACCGCAGCCGCAGCGGACTGCGTGCCTGCGTCGGTTCGTATCCGGTCCTTCGCATCTTCGGCATATCGGCTCCCGCCTTCCAGGCTGCCTCGCCGCGGCGCCCGGCGGAAGCCCCTCCCCGCGCCCCGGCGGTAATGGCGTACGCGTCCCGGCGCGTCGGCCGGTAGGTTGGGGGGCCGTGAGTGCCACCCTCGTCGCAAAAGACATCGCCGCCGGTCACGGCGCCCGCCGGCTCTTCGACGGGCTGGACCTCGTCGTCGCACCCGGTGACGTCGTCGGGCTCGTGGGCGTCAACGGCGCCGGCAAGTCCACGCTGCTGCGCCTGCTCGCCGGGCTGGAGCCCCCGGAGCGGGGGGACGTACGGCTCAGCCCGGTGAACGCCACCGTGGGCCACCTCCCGCAGGAGCCCGACCGCAGGGACGAGTCGGTCCGCGACTTCCTCGCCCGCAGGACCGGTGTGACCGCCGCCCAGCAGGCGCTGGACGCCGCCACGCAGGCCCTGGTCGACGAGGTGCCGGGCGCCGACGACGCCTACGCCGAGAGCCTGGAGCGCTGGCTCGCCCTCGGCGGCGCCGACCTCGACGAGCGTGCCGAGGACGCCGTCGGGGCGCTCGGCCTGGGCATCGGCCTCGACCTGCCGATGACCGCGCTGTCCGGCGGGCAGGCCGCCCGCGCCGGGCTCGCCTCGCTGCTGCTGAGCCGCTACGACGTCTTCCTGCTGGACGAGCCGACCAACGACCTGGACCTGGACGGCCTGGAGCGGCTGGAGAGGTTCGTCTCGGGCCTGCGCGCCGGTACGGTCCTGGTCAGCCACGACCGCGAGTTCCTGGCCCGCACGGTGACCCGGGTCGTCGAGCTGGACCTCGCGCAGCAGCAGGTCGCGGTCTACGGCGGCGGCTACGAGGCCTACCTGGAGGAGCGGGCCACCGCGCGCCGGCACGCCCGCGAGGAGTACGAGGAGTACGCCGACACCAGGGCGGGCCTGGAGGCGCGGGCCCGGATGCAGCGCGGCTGGATGGACAAGGGCACCCGCAACGCGCTGCGCAAGGCCCCGGACAACGACAAGAACGCCCGCCGGGCGCGTGTCGAGGGCAGCGAGAAGCAGGCGGCCAAGGCGCGGCAGACCGACCGGATGATCGAGCGGCTGGAGAAGGTCGAGGAGCCGCGCAAGGAGTGGGAACTGCGGATGTCGATCGCCGCCGCCCCGCGCTCCGGCGCGGTCGTGGCGACGCTGAACGGCGCGGTCGTGCACCGCGGCGGCTTCCGCCTCGGCCCGGTGGACCTGCGGATCGACTGGGCCGACCGGGTCGCGATCACGGGCGCGAACGGCTCCGGCAAGTCCACCCTGCTCGCCGCGCTGCTCGGCCGGCTGCCGCTGGACGAGGGCACCGCGGCGCTCGGCCCCGGGGTGCGGATCGGCGAGGTCGACCAGGCCCGCGCCCTCTTCCGCGGTGACGAGCCGCTGCTCGACGCCTTCCGCGCCCCGGCGCCCGACATGGAGCCGGCCGAGATCCGCACCCTGCTGGCGAAGTTCGGGCTGAAGGCCGACCACGTGATGCGCCGGGCGGCCACCCTCTCGCCCGGCGAGCGCACCCGGGCGGCGCTGGCCCTGCTCCAGGCTCGCGGGGTCAACCTGCTGGTCCTGGACGAGCCGACCAACCATCTGGACCTGCCCGCGATCGAGCAGCTGGAAGCCGCCCTGGCGGAGTACGAGGGCACCTTGCTGCTGGTCACGCACGACCGGCGGATGCTGCACGCGGTGCACACCACCCGGCGGATCGAGGTCGCGGACGGGCGGATCACCGAGCGCTGACCGTACGCCCGGCCGACCGGGCGGGAACCCGATCGGACCGGGCCGCGTCCCATCGCCGACGGACACGCCACGGCGTGGCGGGAGCGGCGAGAGGGGATCGTGATGCGCCATCGGCTGCGGGTGGACGGGACCGTGCTGCCTGCCGTGCTCGTGGCGGCGGCTCTGCTGGTCGCGGGCTGCGGCTCCGCGTCGGGTCCGGGCGGCGGGGTCCGCACGCTCCCGGCGCCGACCGGCGCGGACACGTCCGCGGGCACGTCCGCGGGCGGCGCGGCCGGGGACTGCGGGGACGCCTTCGTGGACCTCGCCGGCCCGGACAAGCCCGCCGGCACCGTGTGCCTGAAGGTCGGATCGACCCTGCGGGTGCGCAACGGCCCGGCCGCGCAGGCCGGCACGGTGACCGGTGACGCGCTGCGGGAGGCCGGCGCCGGGGTCTACCTCGGGGTGTCCGCCGGCCGCGCCGAGCTGGGCGGCACGAGGCGGGCCTGCCCGGACGTGCCCGGCCGGGTGAGCTGCATGTCGATCGTGCCCTGGCACCTGACCGTCGACGTCCGCTGAGCGCCTCCCCGCGGTGGGTGGACGGCGACGGGCCCGGACCGGCAGTGGGGGCCGGTCCGGGCCCGTCGCGCACACGCGGTGCGGCGTCCCGTCAGGAGGCGGGGGTCAGCTCGCGTTGAGAGCGGTGTCGTCGAGCAGGAAGGACGTCGCCAGGGTGGAGTCCTCGGCGCCGGTGAACTTCAGGGTGACGGTCTTGCCGACGTAGGAGCTGAGGCTGACGCTGTGCTGCACGTAGCCGGTGCCCTGGTTGACGTTGCTGTAGCTGGCCACCGTGGTGCCGTTGGCGGTGACGGTGAACTTGTCGTACGCCGTGCTCGTGCCCTCGTCGGAGGAGACGTAGAGGTAGAAGCTCAGGTTCGCGGTGGAGCAGCTGGCGGGGATGGTCACCGACTGGGAGAGCGTGTCGGTGTGGGTGCTGCCGTAGCCGTCGAACCAGGCCTTGTAGGAGCCGGAGTGCGCCGGGGCACCGGTGCTGCTGTCGATGACGCCGGAGGACGAGGTCCAGCCGGTGCTGCCGCTCTCGAAGCCGGGGTTGGCGAGCAGCTGGCCCGCGGTGCAGGTGCCGCCGCCGCCGGACGTGGTGACCGCCCAGCTGAAGGACGCCGAGCCGGAGGCGCCGGTGGAGTCCGAGGCGGTGACGGTGACGGAGGAGGTGCCGGCCGTCGTCGGGGTGCCGGAGATCAGGCCGGTGGAGGAGTTGATGCTCAGGCCCGCGGGCAGGCCGGAGGCGGAGTAGGTCAGGCTCTGCCCGGAGGCCGAGTCACTGGCGTGGATCTGCAGGCTGACCGCGGTGCCCACGGCGGTGGACTGGCTGCCGGGGCTGGTCACGGTCACGGTGTTGCCGCCCGTGGAGCCGCTGTTGGTGAAGGCGGACGTGCCGTTCGGGGTGCCGAGGCCGGTCGGGCCGTCGTAGCCGGTCGTCGCGGTGCACAGGTAGCTGCCGCCGCACGAGCCGTTGCTGCCGCTGGTGACGTCGTTCAGCGCGCCGGTGTGGGAGTACGGGTACGACGCCGGGGTGGTGCCGGAGGCCGGGGTGCCGGCCAGGGCGTAGACCGAGGCGATGATCGGCGACGAGGCGCTGGTGCCGCCGTAGACCTGCCAGCCGCTGGCCTGGTAGCTGTCGTAGACGGCCAGGCCGGTGGCCGGGTCGGCGACGGCGGAGACGTCGGCGACGGTGCGCTTGGAGCAGCCGGAGTCGGTCTGCCAGGTGGGCTTGGCGTCGTAGGACGAGCAGCCGGAGCCGGTGCCCTCGGTGCTGGAGGTGTTCCAGACCGACTCGGTCCAGCCGCGGCTGGTGCCGCTGGCGCGGTTGAGCGCGGTGCCGCCGACGGCGGTGACGTACTTCGACGCGGCCGGGTACTCCGCGCCGTAGCCCTCGTCACCGGAGCTGACGGTGATGGCGACGCCCGGGTGGTTGAAGTACGACGAGTCGTAGCTGGTGTCGGAGGAGGACTCGCCGCCGCCGTAGCTGTTCGAGACGTACTTCGCGCCGAGGGAGACGGCCTCGTTCACCGCGGTGCCCAGGTTGGCCATGCTCGCGCTGGTGGCCTCGACCAGCAGGATGTGGCACTGCGGGCAGACCGCGCTGACCATGTCGAGGTCGAGCGAGATCTCACCGGCCCAGCCGGAGTCGGCGGTCGGGTAGCTGGTGCCGCCGGTCTGGTTGACCTTCTTGAAGCAGCCGTTGGCCGTGGTGCAGGCGGGCAGGCCGTACTGGCTGCGGTAGGTCGCCAGGTCGGCCTCGGCGTTGGGGTCGTCCTGGGCGTCGACGATGGCCACCGTGGCGCCGGAGCCGGCCGACGACGGCAGGGCGTAGGCGCTCTGCAGGTCGGTCGGGCCGTAGCCGGACGGCGTGGCGTCGGGGCTGATGCCCATGTGGTGCACGACGTCGGTGCGGGCCAGCGCCAGGCAGGACATACCGTCCGGCGTGCTCGCTTTGGCACACAGATGCGCGGTGGTCGAGCTCGCCGAGCTGCCGGTCGCGCCGGTGGCGGCGGTCCCGGTGGTGGGTACGGCGGCCGCGGACGACGGGGCGGCGGCGGCGAGCATGCCGCCGGTGATCAGCGCGCCCGAGGCGACGATCGCCACCGCGGCGCGGCGGACGGCTCGTCTGATCGGGCCGGGACTTGTCAGCTGCAATGAACTGCCCTCCGTGGGGGATCGGCTCCCGAGGGGCCGCCGGGACGGTCAAATCTGTCAGGGTCATGACAAGTAACCATCGGGCGGTAGAGCCCGGGACATTCGTGTGGCGCACGTTCACCGGTGATCACGTCGACGAGAGTTGTCAACGTCCGTTCACTGCCACCACGTTCAGTGGTGGCCACGTTGAAGGTAGTGAAACCCGCGCCAAGGGACCACCGGGTAATGGCAAAGCCTTTCTCTCGAAACCGTGGTCACAGGGGCCCCGCCCGCTCCCCCGAACGATCAGGGACGTATACGTTGTGACCCGATGAACACCGAGGAAGAGTCCGTGGGAGACCTTGTCGCGCTGGGTCTCGCGCGCTATGAGGCGCGGGTCTACCTCGCCCTGGTGCGCCGTGAGTCCTACACCGCCGCCGAGGTCGCGCGCGCCGCCGACGTACCCCGGCAGCGGGTCTACGACGTGCTGGACACCCTGGTCCGGCGGCGGCTCGCCGTCGCGCACCCCGGGCGCGTGGCCACCTTCTCCGCCGTCGACCCGGAGCTGGCCGTCGCCCGGCTGATGACCCTTCAGCGCGAGCAGCTGGAGCGCCTCGACCGGGTCTCCACCGCGCTGACCGCCGCGCTCGTACCGGTCTGGACGGACGGCCGGGACCAGACCGTGCCGCTGGACTACGTCGAGATCCTGCGCGACCCCAAGGCCATCGCGGAGGCCTTCGCCGACATCCAGGCGCACGCCCGCGAGGAACTGCTCAGCTTCTGCAAACCGCCCTTCGTCGCCCCCGCCGCCAACACCGCCGGCATCCGCGCCACCCGCCGGCTGCACCGCTCCGGCGGCACGGTGCGGGCCATCTACACCCGCGACGCGCTCGACGACGCCGAGGTGCTGGAGAACGTACGGCGCTTCGGCGCGGCCGGCGAGGAATGCCGCTTCACCGACGAACTGCCGCTCAAGCTCATCGTCGCCGACGCCCGGCTGGTGCTGTGCGACATGCCCGACCCGGTCGCCGGAACCGGCGCGACCACCGCGCTCTACATCGAGCACCCCGCCCTGGCCGCCTGCCTGCGGCTGGCCTTCCTCACCGTATGGGGCACCTCCCGCACCGCGTCCGGCGCTCTCGCCCCCGACACCGGAGCCATCCACTCCTGACACGCGCGCGTACGCCCCTGACCACGGGCTCCGGAGCTACAGTGAGCGCGTGGCCGTGTTCCTGCTCGGCTTGGGCGCCGCCTGCTGCCTCGGCTTCGGTTTCGTGCTGCAGCAGCGCGCGGCAGCCCGTGCCCCGCTCGCGGACTTCCTGTCCTTCCGGCTGCTGCTCGACCTGATCCACATGCCCGACTGGCTGCTGGGCGTCGGGCTCATGGTGTGCGGCCAGGTGCTCGGCGCCATCGCCCTCGGCTACGGCGAGATCTCGCTGGTCGAGCCGCTCACCGCCACCAACCTGCTCTTCGCCATGGCGCTGTCCCGCAAGCTGTCCGGCCAGCCGCTGGGCTGGAACGGCTGGCTCGGCGTCGCGCTGCTCGCCCTCGGCGTCACCGCCTTCATCGTCGCCGGACGCCCCAGGGGCGGCGGCGCGGAGGCCGGTGCGCTGCGGCACTGGCTGGTCTTCGGCACCGTCGCCGGGATCGCCCTGCTGCTCACCCTCAAGGCCCGCCGGCTGCCCCGGTCCGGCGAGGCGGCGCTGCTGGGCCTGGCCGCGGGGCTGCTCTACGGGCTCCAGGACTCGCTCACCCGGGTGTGCGGCCAGATCGTCCAGGACCAGGGCATCGACCGGCTCCTGGTGTCCTGGCAGCCGTACGCGGTGGGCGGGCTGGGGCTGACCGGCATGCTGCTGGTGCAGAGCGCCTTCGAGATGGCACCGCTGCGGATGTCGCTGCCGTCGCTCACCGCCGCCCAGCCGATCGCCGGCATCGTGTGCGGGGTGGGCTTCCTCGGCGACCGGCTGCGGGTCACCACGGGCGCGCTGGCCTGGGAGGCCGCGGGGCTCGCGGCGATCGTGGTGGGCGTGGTGCTGCTCGGGCGGCACCCCGCGATGCCCGCCGGAAGCGCCGAACGCGAACCCGTCGGCGCGACCCGGCTGCGCTGACGCCCTGCCGCCCCCGTCACCCGGCCCCTGTCACGCGGCCCGCCCGTTCCGGTCCGTACCACCGCCCGGTCCCGGCGGGGGCTCCGCGGGCGTGGTGGTCGGGTACGGCGCCGAGACGGTCGGAAGCCGTCAGAGTGCTGGCACACGCGGTCGAAAGCAGTCGCGAAACGCCCAAAGATGCGGACCTTACGGTTTCCCGCGCTGGTGGGGAGCGGTTTTCACGACACTCGTGGCATGAGGGCGGAAGCCGCCGGACGACCGGCGGCGCCTGCGGGGACTCACAACCGAAGGCGATGGTGGGTGCGGTCATGGACGTCCGCGGGAGGATCGCGCACGACCAGGTCCCGGCTCCTGGGCCGTACGAAGGTGTGTGGCGCTTCACCGCCGCCGCCGTGGACGCCTCGGTGCCCCAGGTACGGCACGGGGTGCGCACCCTCGTCACGGACCTCGGGGTGCCGATCGACGACGACATCCTCTACGGGCTGCTGGTGATCGTCTCCGAACTGGTCACCAACGCCGTCAAGCACGCGGCCGTGCTGTCGCCCGAGCTGGGCGTGGAGGTCGCGGTCGGTCCGGACTGGATCAGGGTCGCGGTCGAGGACCAGCACCCGTACCGCCCCAAGGCGCTGGAGACCGACCACGCCAGGACCGGCGGCCGCGGGCTGCTCCTGGTCAAGACGATCACCTCGGAGGCGGGCGGCAGCTGCGACGTGGCGCAGACCGCGTCCGGCGGCAAGGTGATCTGGGCGGCCATGCCCCTGCGCCCGCCCGCCCCCTGACCCGCTGGCCCGTCACCCGCCGGAGCCGGCGGCACCCGCGGGCGGCTACCAGCCCGCGCCGCCCCCGGTCACCTCGCGCACCGCGGGCAGCGCCGCGTCCAGCACCGTGCCGAACCACGCCGAGAAGGTGCCGTCCGCCCGCCGCTTGGCCAGCTCCTCGGGCGTGACGAAGGCGGTGTCGTCGATCTCCTCCGGGTCCGGCCGCAGCTCGCCGCCCACCAGTCCCACGAAGAGGTGGTTGAACTCCTGCTCCACCAGGCCCGACGCCGGGTCCGGGTGGTTGTAGCGCACCGTGCCCGCCTCGCGCATCAGCACCGGCGCGGCCCCCAGCTCCTCGGCGGTGCGCCGCGCCGCGGCGACGAACGGCGGCTCGCCCGGGTAGGGGTGCCCGCAGCAGGTGTTGGACCACACGCCGGGGGAGTGGTACTTGCCCAGGGCCCTGCGCTGGAGCAGCATCCGGCCCTCGCCGTCGAAGAGGAAGACCGAGAAGGCACGGTGCAGCCGGCCCGGGGCCGTGTGCGCCGACAGCTTCTCGGCTGTGCCGATCGTCACACCGCCCTCGTCGACCAGTTCCAGCATGATCGGCTCCGCGGCCTCGTCCGTGGACGGCGGCGTGGCGGGGGTGCCGGCGGCAGGGCTGGTAGGCATAACCATCCTTCGTGTTTCGACGACGGGTCCTCAGTCTGCCTCACCCGGACACCCACTGATCGCGCACTCCGCGGGACCCGTCCATGGTGCGGCTATACCCGCACGTCAGGGCATGCGCCGGGATATGCCGGTGACACCGGCTCACGGTGGTGCGGGGGTGGTACGGGGGCGCTGCGCGGGGGCGCGCGACGCCCTCAGTGGCACAGCCGCGCCTCGTGCTCGGCGTGCCCGGCCGGCTCCAGCTGGAAGGTGCAGTGCTCGACGTCGAAGTGGGTGCCGAGGCAGCCCTGGAGGTCGTGCAGCATCTTCTCGTACCCCACCTCCTCCAGCACGTCCTGGCTGACCACCACGTGCGCCGACAGCACCGGCATCCCCGAGGTGATGGTCCAGGCGTGCAGGTCGTGCAGGCCCTCCACGCCCTTGAGCGCCTCGATGTGGTCCCGCACCGCCGCCATGTCCACATCCCTCGGCGCGGCCTCCAGCAGCACGTCCACCGCCTCGCGCAGCAGCCGCCAGGTGCGCGGCACGATCAGCACGCCGATCAGCAGCGACGCCACCGCGTCCGCCTCGCGCCAGCCGGTGGTGAGGAAGACGACGGCCGCCACCACGACCGCGAAGGAACCCAGCGCGTCGGCCATCACCTCCAGGAAGGCCCCGCGCACGTTCAGGCTCTCGCGCTGGCCGCCCATCAGGACCAGCAGCGAGACGGTGTTCGCGGCCAGACCGATCAGGCCGAACACGATCGTGGCGCCGCCCGCGAAGTGCTCCGGGGACACCAGCCGGGAGATGCCCTCGGCGAAGATGAAGGCGCCGACACCGAAGAGCAGCACCGCGTTGAGCACCGCGGCCAGGATCTCCGCGCGCGCGTAGCCGAAGGTGCGCTGCTCGCTCGCCGGGCGGGCGGCGATGTGCACCGCCAGCAGCGCCATCGCGATGCCCGCGGCGTCGGTGGCCATGTGCCCGGCGTCGGCGAGCAGCGCGAGCGACCCGGTGATCAGGCTCCCGGCGACCTCGGTGGCCAGCACCAGCACGGTGATGCAGAGCGCCACCAGCAGCCGCCCGCGGTGCTCGGCGGTCGCGGTGCCGAGCCCGTGCGCGTGGCCGTGCCCGTGTCCGTGGCCGCGGGCACCCCCGTGACCGTGGCCGTGGCCGGCCCCGCCGTGCCGGGTGTCCTCGGCGGGCTCGCTGTGTGCTGCCCCCATCGGCGCGTCCCCTTCCCTTTTGCGCTGCCGTGTGCCGTTCTGGAATCGGCCGACGCGGAAGGTGCCCGGGGTACAGCGAACCTCCGGCCGCGGCGGCCAGTCAACACCGGTCACCCCTGGTGGGCAAGCCGGTACTGGAGACCGTTGTCATGTGCGGTGACCTGCGATGATGTGCCACGCGGCAGGGCTGCGGGAAAGGCCGTCGAGGTCACCCGGACGCAGTAGTCGCGGGGGTGGTTGTCGGGGCGCCGCCGATCGCGCATGATGATCACGCCGTACGCGCCAAGTTTGGGCCAATACTCGGTGAACGACTCTTGTCGTCCATCCGATAGCCTCGGCCGTCGTGCCGGGCGGTCCGCTGCGCCGCCGCAAACCGCCCGCGAGCACGGCCTTCGCACACGTTCAGGGAGTGGGTTCCTCTGCCGACCGCAATTCTCACCGGTCCGCCCGCCGCAGGTTCGCCGTCGCCGCTGGCCGACGACCTGCGGGCGCTGGGGTTCCAGGTCGTCGAGGCGGACACGTCCGGCGCCGTGGCGGCCCGGATCACCGGAATCGCCGCGGGCGAGCGGGTGGCCGTGGTGGACCGCCGATTCCGCGGGCACCGGCACGCGCTGCGGCTGGCCCTGACCGACCCGCGCTTCGACGCCGCCGCCGTGACCGGCGCCCTGACCGTACGCCCCGCCGCCCGCCCCGCCCTGCTGCGCGCCCTCGCGGCCCCGGCGCCGGGCGGCCTGGTCACCGCCGTCCGCACGGCCAAGCAGTTCCTCACCTACGTCGCCTCCGGCCCGTTCCAGTACGCCGTCGCCGAGGCCCTCGCCCTCCCCG
>NZ_JBSGHL010000037.1:0-79918 GCF_053604375.1 Streptomyces sp. NPDC004031
AGGAAGTCGGCCGGGGACAGACCGGCGGTGACGCCGAGGTCGGCCATCGTCTGCTTGTAGGCGTCCGCGAGGTGCTTGTACCAGGGGTCCAGGTACGGACCCGCCTCCCGCCGGACGTAGGCCACGAGCGGGCGGAGCTCCACCGATAGCCCAAACTGGTCGATCAGCTCCTGCGCGTAGGCGACGGTGGGGGTGGCGTACCAGGCCGGCCCCTCCGGTCGGCGGCCGTGCGGCGTGAATGGCGACGGCAGCCGCGGGTCCAGCTCGATCCAGGACAGGTCGACCATCCAGGACCCGGGCACCGCCTTATCGAACCGCGGCGCCTTCACGTACTCCGGCGCCCCGAGGCCGACCATCAGCCGGTTCGCGGCGGCGAGGAACGCGGTGTTCACGTCGACGCCGACCGCGAACTGGCGGGAGCACTCGGCATCGGTGAGCAGCTGGGTGGGGCGGATCCAGTCGAACGCCTCCTCATCGAGGACTTCCGCCGCGGTGCGCGGCTGGGCGGCCGGGTACAGCCCGTGCACGACGGGGTGTTCGTCGGGGGCTTCCGGCGGCGCCGGATTGACGGCCGCGGTGAGCGAGCCGGGCACCGGCCCGGACACCCACGTGTCGGTCGCCTCGTCCTTCACCGCGCGAGTCGGCGGCCGCAGAGCCGTCATGAGCTCCAGGCCCGCCACAGCGGTGGAGCCGCGCGGGGTCAACACCCGGGAGGCGTAGGCGGTCAGCACGCGGGCGAGCTCCGCCGGCGGCATCTGGTCGGCGTCGCCCCACGCGCGGGCGTCCAGCGCGCCCCACGGCAGCACGGCCAGCTGCACGCACTGCCGTTCGCTGCCCTTGGCCGGCCGGTAGACCCTGGCCCACGGCCCGAACCCGCGCTTCGTCAGCTGCCACTTCGCGCGCGTGATCTGCTTGACGACCTTGTGGTCCTCCGGCAGCCGCATGGACCGGCGATCCTCCAGGCGCTCCGGCAGGCCCAGCCGCGCGGCGGCCGCGGCCGTCACCACGATCAGCGGGTCGGAGTCCTTCCCCGAACGGTGCAGCCGGCTCGCACCGAGTCGGGCTTCCGCCAGCGTCCACTCCACCAGCTCCGGCACCGACGCCGCGGGGCACTCCAGGACCAGGCCGCCCGCGCAGTACAGCTGCCCGTCGCCGTCCAGCACGCCGAGCGGGCCGTGCGCGAACCGCGGATCGACCGCGACAGCGGCGAGGGAAGACGAAGCCGGGGTGGCTGCGGGCTTCGCGGGCGCCTTCCGCGGCGCTGGCCGGCTCGATGCCGTCGTGCTCCTGGCGGCGGTCGCCGAACGGGGCGCCGTGCTCCTGGCTGACGTCGCCGCCCGGTCCCCCGCGGCGGGAGGGGGCGGCGGACCGGCGTCGGCCTCAGGGGCCGCGACCGCGGGTGGTTCGGGGACAGGCGGCGTTGGCGCGTTGACCGGGTCCGGTGTCGGGAACCGCTGCGCGAGGCCTTCGAGTAGCCGGGCGTAGGCGGCGCGCTGCGGCGGCCGCGGGTCCCGGGTCCCCGCCTCCCAGCTCCCGACGGTCTCTCGGCGAGTGCCGAGCGCAGTGGCGACCTGGGTCTGACTCAGCCCCGCGGCCTCCCGCAGCCGCCTGCGCTCGGCAGATGGCGGAAGGTCGTCGGCCGGGACCTGCTCCAGCAGCGCGTCAACCGCACTGAACAGCTCGTGCTCCGTGGACACGGGGCTCACCTCCACGAGGAATCTATCACGGATCACGCATTCAATCTAACGCGGATCGCACAGAAGGCAGGTCTCTCGCGCGAGGGTTGTGAACCGACGTCGGCACGATCTCCCCGGCCGGGACGGCCAGCAGGTCCACCGTTGGTCAACTCGGGTCGGCGGGCAGGAGCTGATTGCCGGTCCGCTGCCAGTAGCCCGCCGGGGCGCGGTCAGCGCGGTCGTGGAATGTGCCTGTGGGGTACCAAAGGAACTCCTCGCCGTCGTCGAACACCATGAACTTGGCGTCCTGGTCAAGCTTGGATTCTTGGCCGGGCGGGAGGTCGCGTACGTCCACGAGCCGGTGCGATCTGCCGCCGAACCAGAACAGGTCGCCGCGCGCGAGATCGGTGTAGCGGATGGTTACGAGATCGCCCGGCCGAAACTGGCGCCACAGGCGAACGCCGATGTCCGCACAGGCCGCGAGCAGTTTGCCGTAGATGGCGAGGAACACCTCGTCGGTCATGCCGAGCGCGGTGTCCGTCCCGCAGCTGGAACCGGTGATGTGGACGCCGCCGCAGATGCTGGGGCCGTCAGCGCCGAAGCGGGCGGCCAGCGCGGTGGCAGCTCGGTTTGCTGGTGTCGCGCTGGCGGGCTGGTAGTGAAGCTCAGCTCCGTCGGTGAGCGTGAGCGTGGCGTACGGCGCAGACCCGGCCAGTGCTTCGGGAAGATTGAGCGTTGCGTCCGGCAGCCCGAAGATCTCATGGATCAGGTGATTCGGGTGCAGAACGAAGAAACAGGAGAAAACGTGCGGGTTGGAGTGATCGAAGGACACAGTTGACTCCTGAGGAGATGTGATTTCGGGTCGCGGGCCTGCTACCAGCCCCCGTGCAAGAAAATTTCACGGACCTTAGTTACATGCGGTCGGTGACATCGCCCCGGCCCGGCGGGAAGGGGGTGGCGCAGGCCTGCGCCGCGGCGGCGTCCGCGTCGGGGGCGTCGACGTTCGCCGCCCAGCGGGTGAAGTCGTCTTCGCTGGTGCACAGGAGGGCGATGTCGTTGGCGTGCGAGCCAGGCAGTACGGCGGCGACCAGCAGCGTGGACGGTTCCACGTCCAGGCGCAGTCCGATGACGGTCCAGGTCTTGAGTGGGTGCGTCACGTGGGAGACCTCGGGGTGTCGGCCGGGGAGCCCTGCGCGGGCCCCCCGGTGGATGGGTCAGTGGCAGCGCTGGCGCGGGATGTGGCGAGGGCGCTGGAGGAAGTTGTCGAGCAGCGTGAGGGTCTGGTCGAGGTCGAGGCCGAGGATGCGCCCGGCGGTGTCGGCGCCTGCGGTGACGACGACGTCGCCGTACCTGGGCGGCAGGGGTGCGTACAGCGACAGGAGCGCGGAAGCAGGACCGTTGACGCGATGGCCGAGGACCGCGGCGGACGGGTCGTGCCAGGCGGTCAGCTTGAAGGCGGGCTCGGCGGCGAGGTCGGCGGAGCTTGCGATGTCGCAGCGCAGGGCATGCTCGGGAGTGTTGACGGTGGGATCCCAGGGCAGGAGGCGGAAGTTCCCGGTGGGCTGGATCACCAGTCCGTACGAGCGTGGGGACGGGGCTGCGGGCATAGCTGCTCTCCTTGGAATCTGGGCTTGCGCTTCGGACCGTCGGGGGTTCTGCCACGAAACCGCCAACAAGAAAACTATACCGCACTTCCATCACTTGGGCGCGCGGAATGAGGGTCGCGTCGCAGGTCAGATCTTGATCCGCTTGCGCCAGACCGGTCCTGCGTCCCTCATGTGATCGAACTCCAGCCGCCCGGACCGCGGTTGGGAAACCTGGCACCCGGCGCTCCGCCCCTGTGGTGCGGGGCGGGTGCACCGCCTTCGGCCCACATCAAGCGGCGTGCAATGCGACGCACCACCGCGTCTCAGGTTGACTCGCGTGATTACACTATGTAGTCATATAGCTACGGGAGGGTTCATGGCGTCGAAGAGGAAGGGCTTCGGGCCCGTGCAGCTCGCCACTCACGCGGGGCTGGAGAACTGGCACATCGACCGGGGCAGGGTCCGCGGGCTGGTGCCCGCCCCGGCCCTGCCGTCCGGCCGCTGGTCCGACGAGCAGGCCGACGAGCTGCACGCGCGCCGCGAGGAGGTGATCGAGGCCCTGGGCACACACCCGGGCTACGGCGCGAAGCGCGGCGCGCAGATGCTCGTCGAGGCCCTGTTCGACGAGCAGGTCGACGTCTGGTACAGCGACGTCGAAGATCTCGTCGAGCGCGGACTGCTCGACCGCGTCGGCTCCTACAAGGACTTCGACCTCTACGACCCGCGGCAGCTCTCCGCCCCCACGCCCGAGATGGCCGCGGCGCTGCGGGAGATCATCGCGGAGCGCACGGCCTGGCTGGAGGAGTCCCTGCGCACGCGCGAGGCCGCGGGCCGCTGCGGCTTCACCGTCGCGGAGTTCGAGAAGGCGGCGCGCGAAGCCGGTGTCGCGATCGGTCGGTGGGAGCGGTGGGCGCTGGCCGACGTCGAGCGCCTGGCCGACAACGCCGACCTGGGCGACGACGTACGCGCTGCGCGGCTGCTCGGGCCCGACCTCGCCGCGCAGCACCTGGAGATCCGCCGCGTCGACTTCGACCACTGCGTGCAGGCCGGATGGATCGCGCCGGTCTCCAGCACCGTTCGCCGCTACGGGGTCCGCCGCGACGTCGAGGTGCCGCTGTACCAGGTGGGCGACCTCGACTCGATGCTCGACCTCCCCGGCATCGACTGGGAAGCCGTGCGCGCGACGCCCCCGGGGCGGCCCTCCCCCCTCGCGGAGTTCGTGCGGCTCGCGCCCACCCGCGCGGCCCGCATGCACGCCCTGGCCCAGCAGGTCACCGAACGCTTCCACGTGCCCGCCTGGGCGCATTACCACCCCGGCCCCGACCGCTGGACGCTCGACTGGCTGCCCGGCGAGCAGGACGGCGCCAGCGGCCCCGCACTCGCCGACGTCAAGCAGTTCGTCGCCGCGGCCGGCCTCTCCGGCGGCGTGACGCTGCTCAGCGAGGCGATCGCCACCGTGCACTGGGCCCGCGCCATGCTCGCCCCCGGCCGAGCGGTCCTGGTCGACACCGAGACCACCGGCATCCCCGGGCACCTCGTCGAGGTCGCCGCCGTCGACTGCGCGACCGGCGACGTCCTGCTCGACACCCTCGTACGCCCCGGCGAGCCGATCTCCCCCGGCGCCCGCGCCGTGCACGGCATCACCGACGCCGAGGCCGCCGACGCCCCCACGCTCGCCACCGTCCTGCCCGACCTGCTCGCCGCCACCCGGCAGCGCACCGTGCTCGCCTACAACGCGGAATTCGACCGGCAGTGCATCACCCTGCACTGCCACGACGAAGGCCTCGACCCGCGGCCCCTGGCCGACCCTGCCACCTGGGACTGCCTGATGGAGAACCGCTCCGGCTGGGAAGGCACCCGTCAGTGGCTGCCGCTCGGCGGCGGCACACACCGCGCTCTCGGCGACGTCCGCGCCGCCCACCGGCTGCTGCGCCGCCTGGCCGAACCCCCCACCTGGGCCCTCCCCGCACACCTCCGCCCCACCGTCCCCGAACAGCAACCCGCGGACCGCACACCCGCCGGACGCCCGGCATAGGAGAATCGACCTGCACGCGCCCGACCGGCCAGCACACATCGCCCCGACAGGAGACACACCGTGAACGTTTCCCCCGACCCGATCACAAGTCGGGAAGAAGCAGCGGTGGAGCGGGAGAAGCTACTCGACTTCTTCGCACGCGGACTGTGCTGCGCCGTGGCCCACCGCGACGAACCGAGCGAGGAAGCACTCGCAAAAGCCAAAGCAGTCGCCGATGACTACCTGTCCGCCTACGAAGAGTGGATGGTGCAACTCGCCGCACGCAACGCAAGCAAGGGCCCGACGCACTGACCACCCAACCCGCACGTCCCGTGAGCGGAGAGGCCGTCCGCGGCGCCTCCGCTCACGGGACGACAGGCGCGGGCGCCGCCGCCTCGTCGGCCGCCTCTTCCAGGGTCCGCACAGCCGACCCGAGCGAGGTGAACGCCGCCCTGAGCTGGAAACTCACGCTGGGCGTCATCTCGTCCAGCTCGTCAAGTGCGTCACGTACGCGCTGCTGGAGCGCCTCGACTTCGGCGGCGAGGGTGCGCAGGTGGCTGGCGGATCCCTGAGACATGGCTCTCCCCGGAGTAGCAGATGCGCGACCGCGTCAGGCTACCGTGCAGGATCCCCAAATACCGGACGAACGCCCGCATTTCACTCCTCTCCCGCCCAGCTCCGCCCGAGACACAACGTGCACGGCTTCGTGTCCTTCCACATCAGCATCCCCGCCGCCTGCCGCGCCGACTCCAGCCGGGTC
Organism: Streptomyces sp. NPDC004031; assembly: GCF_053604375.1. Classification (NCBI taxonomy): domain Bacteria; kingdom Bacillati; phylum Actinomycetota; class Actinomycetes; order Kitasatosporales; family Streptomycetaceae; genus Streptomyces; species Streptomyces sp. NPDC004031. The sequence goes on from NZ_JBSGHL010000037.1 coordinate 6,037, forward strand.
ACCCGCTTCCGGTCCGTGCTCGCCCTCGGCACCTCCCAGCACTCCACATCGTGAACCTGTGCCGAAAGCGGGTCCCCCCTCAGGTTGAGATCCGTCACGATCGCGTACACCCTCTCCCGCACCCGCGGCACCCCGCTGTAGTCCTCCCCCGCCAACCGCACCACCGCATCACCCGGCACCTCGACCGGCCCCTCCACCTCTACCGACGCCACCCACCGCCCCGCCGCCCTACGCGTCCACCCCAGCAGCCGCGCACCCACGACCTGGCCCCCGGGCATGACGACCTCGACCCGTGGCCCAGACGATTCATCGTGCATACGTTCGATATTAGGGGCTGGGGCTCAGAGGACCACTCCCCTCACCGTCTCCCGGTGACCGCAGCGACAGCACGAAATCCCGCGGTGGCCGGTCAACTTCCGCCCTACGATGCCGAGATGAACGATTTGTCGCCGACTGGACAGCGCACCCTTTACCAGCGCGGGACGCTGCGCCGCGCTCTGCTGGACACCTCCGTACTGACCACGGACATCATCGCGGCCACCCGGCGGCGCAAGCTGTCTTCCTTCGTCGCCGGGGCGCAGGCCGGGACGGTGCGGTGCCTGATCCCGTTGCACGTGTGGGAGGAAGTACCGCGCGTGCTGGCCGACCGGCACCGTGAAGGGGGCCGCTTCGACCTCGGGCTGGCGCTGGAGCTGTGGCAGTCCCAGTACGCGCCCGTCCTGTACGTCGTGGACGCCACCGGCCTGCCGATGACCCCGGAGGCGGAGGTTCTCCAGGGCCGGGACGCCTCCGACGTGCCGATGCTGCTGCTGGCCGGGGTGATCGCTCCGGTGGTCCTCATCGGGACCGACGCGGACCTGGTCGACAGCGGCCTCGCGTCCAGCGACTATGTCGCTCTGCGCGCCGCCCTCGGGCACGTGGGGGTGACCGAGGGCAGGATGGACGATCTGGAGCGGCAGGCCGGCGTCGTACTCACCGTCACGGGCCGCGCGGTCCACGCGGTGGGGAGGGTCTGGGTCAACCAGGCCAAGCCGAAGCAGCTGGCGGCCGTGGTGGTGGTCGGCGCGGTGGTGGTGGGGGCGCTGCTCTGGAACGAGAAGAAGGGCCCGCGCGTCCCCTCGCAGCGGCAGCCGGTGCTGCCCGTGCTGCTGGAGCACGCCTCGTCGCGGGTGGCCGCGCTCAGCGACCGGCACACCCGTGGTGAGGACCTGTGGCGGCAGGCGGAGCTGGGAACGCCCGGCGACACGCTGCTGCACCAGGTCGCCCGGACCCTGGTCGGCTCCCGGGAGCACCTGACCCGCACGGCGATCGTGGAACGCCTGGGCGACGCCGTCCCCGGCGCCGGGCACACCGCGCGGATGGCCGCCGTCCAGGACGTGCTGAGCACGCACGCGATGTTCGTGGACGTCACCGGCCGGGGGCACTGGCAGGTCGGCCGCCTCGGGGGCCGCTGACCGGTCCGCACCACGCTCTCAGCCCTCGTCGCGGCCTTTCACCGGCGGCAGATCCTCCGGTGAAAGGTCCGGGCGCAGGCGCACCCACCGCACGCTGTGCCGCCACCCCCCGCCCGCGACCCGGGAGGCGTCCGCGCTCACCTCCGCGACCACCTCCGGGGCGACCAGCTCCACCGCCAGGACCTCGTGCGACCCCCACGCCGCGGAGAACCGCCGCCCCTCCCACGGATGGCCCGGCAGTGCCGAGCGCAGCACCGCGCCCAGCTCCACCGCCTGCGCTGCCGACAGCCGCGCCGTACGCCCCAGATACCGCAAGCGGCCCGCGGCGTCCCACCGGCCCAGCAGCGCGATCCCCGGGCGGCTCACCGCTCCGGTCACCGCCCCCACCACCGCTTCGCGGGTGTCGCGGACCCGCCATTTGCGCCACCCGCCCCGCCCCGGCCGGTAGGTCCCGCGGGACGGCTTCAGCACCAGGCCCTCGATCGTGTCCGGCGCCCACTGCTCCAGCCACGCCCGCGCCGTCGCCGCCTCCGACGTCGACGGGCACAGATTCAGCGGCGGCCGCACCGCGCCGGAGACGAACAGGTCCTCCAGCACCTCGCGGCGGTGCTCGTACGGCTCCGCCGTCAGCGATCGCCCGCCCAGGCGGAGCACGTCGAAGACGATCAGGGACGCGGGCTCGCGCGCGACCAGCGCCGCCACCCGCGCTGGCCGGCCGCCCAGCCGCGCGGACAGCCGCCCGAAGTCCAGCCGCCCGGCCGCCCAGACCACCAGCTCGCCGTCGACCAGGCTCCCCGGCGGGAGCTGGGCGGCCAGGGCCGCGGCCACCTCCGGGAACCCGGGCGTCAGGTCGGTGCCTCGCCTCGACCGGATCACCGCCGCCCCGTCCTCGAACCTGCCGCACAGCGCCCGCCAGCCGTCCCACTTCGGTTCCGCGACCAGCGAGCCGTCCTCCGGCAGCGCCCACTCCTCCACCGGCACCGCCACCATCGGCTCGGGAATCTCCACACCCCCACCCTCACCCCCGCCGCCCGGCACGGCGACCGCGGCACCGCGCGGCACGAGCACCAGGTGCTGCCGCCCGCCGTACGGTGACCCGGTGACCCACCCCGCCCCCGCAGCCGACCACCGCGCCCGCGCACGAGCCGCCCACAAGCGCCTGGTGCGCGCGGCGTCCAACGCCCGCCGGGTGCCCGGCTCGTGCCCCGCCGACGACCTAACCCTCGTCGCGGCTGGGGTCCTGGCCCGCGCGGCGCAGCTCGCCGCCGCGGCCGGCGAACTGCCCGCGGGCCTGGACGGCGACGCCGCGCTCGGCTGGCGCGCCGCCCGCGACGCCATCGTGCAGGCCCTGGCGGGCGCCGCCGACCACCAGGGCGCCCGTGTCCCCACCGGTCCACCCCCGCCGCCCCGGCCCCGGCAGACCGCCGTAGTCCCCCCGGCCACGATCGACTGGTCCCAGGACCGCCCGTAGATCCCGAAAGCCCGGCCCACCGTGCCCGTCGACTGGCAGGATCACCGCATGCTCATAACCCCCCAGCCCGGCGCCGGTCGCAACCGCATCGCGGACACCCTCCAGGAAGTCCACCGGGGCGCCAGCAACATTCGAAGCGCGGGGCCGCGCGACGCCGACGAGCGCTTGCTGCACTACCTGGAGTGGGCCAACGACTCGGCCCGGCAGCTGCGCGGCCAGATCAGCGAGGCGGACATCGACCGACTCGTGCGCACCCGCACCCACGGCCAGCTCCTCGGCGGCGCCGGCAGCTTCGCCGAGCGCCTGCTGAACGGGCTGGTAAACCTGGAACTCGACGAGCGGACGGACGCTCTCCAAACCGCCCTCGACACCTTCCACGAGCACATCACGCGGTGGGGCGGGCCGACCTGGCTGGCCGTCGCCGACTCCAGCTTCTACCTCAACAGCCCCGACCCGCTCGCAAAGACAGATCTCCACAAGATCATGGGGCTGCCCACCGACGAGGAGATCAACCTGCTGTTCCCCATCGTGGTGGTCGACGAACTCGACCGGCTCAAGGAATCCGGACGCTCGCACGCCCGATGGCGCGCAGGCCACACCCTGGGACTCCTGGACGCGATCATCACCAACGGCACCAGCACCACCGGAACGCTGCACCCGGCCGCGCCCGGCGAAGGGGCCTCCATCCGCGGCGCCGTCTACGCCGACCTCGTTCTCGACCAGCCCGGCCACGTCCGGCTTCCTATCGAAGACGACGAGATCATCGACCGGGCAGTCGCCATCCAGGGCATCGCCGCCCGCGAGGTTCGGCTGCTCACCTGCGACACCAGCCAGGCCAACCGAGGCCGCGTAGCCGGGCTGAAGGTCACCAAGCTCCCCCACACCGCAGGAACCGGCGAAGAACCGCCGCGCGACCGCGACGGCAACCAGCCCCGCGGGAACGGCACCCGCGGACAACGCAAGGACCGCCGCGACGCCGAAGCCGCCCAGCCCGAACCCGGGACGTGATCAGGAAGACGCCGCACGGCACCGCCGCGTGCGCGGCGGCAGTCAGCCCTTCGGGCCCCGAATCCCGGTCACGGTGAGCACCGGCGGCTGCGCGGCGGAGCTGACCATGTACGTCACGGCCAGCGCGCCGAGCAGCGCCGTCCGATCGGCCTCGGAGTCCGCCGTGCGCGCCAGCGACAGCCCGCCGTACGGATCGGCGGCCAGAGCGTCGAGCGCGTCCAGCAGCTCGCCCAGCTCGGTATCGGCCAGCAGCGCCCGCATGCTCTCCCGCGACAGCACCCCCGGCGGAATCCCCGTCAGCCGGTCCGCGCCCTCGACCTCGCGCAGCTCCCGGCGGGCGGAGTCGGTGAACACCACCCGGTAACCGCCTCGCGTCACAGCAGGTCCGCCAGCGCGGGGAGGACCTCGCCCAGCTTGTACGTCGGCACGGCGCCTTCGCGTACCGCGGCCGCCGCCGAGTCCAGCCCGGGATCCGACGCGGCCTGCGCCACCGCCGCCCACCGCGCCACCAGAGCGAACAGACCCTCGGGCGCCGTCTCGTCGAGTTCCCGCTCGAACCGGCCCCGCAGGCCTTCCGGCAGCGCCTCCTTGACCGCGCCGACCGTCCGCGGGCGGTCGACGGGACCCCGGTACTCATGGGGCTGGGCAGTCATACGGCGCCTCCTCCGGCGGGCGGGACGACTCCACCGTACGCGGCCCACCCCCCCGGCGTCAGCCGCCCGCCCGGTCAGCTCACCCCGCCCGCGTTCAGGGGATGCAGGTCAGAGGATCCGGAAAATGAAATGGTGATCGTGAAGTGCCATCTGACGTGCAGCTTTCGGCGATTGGCCGTATGCTGCAAACGCAAAGGCCCGCACCTGGCTGGTGCGGGCCCACTCTGCGGAGCCGCCGGTCTTACTGGGGCCAGAACACGACGATCGCTTCCAGCCCTAACTGGAGTACAGCAATCAACGTGCGCCTTCGGTCCCAGTCCGGCGGTTTCGTGCGTCGATGGCGCCCTCGGCGTCTACGCCTCGGCATACGCCCTCCTTCCTCCCGTGGTGTACAGCACTAGCTCCGCACACCCCAAAAAGAGGTGTGCAGAGCTAGCCACTGCGCAGCGCACGCCAGGACGGACAGGCCCCAAGTCGGCACGTCCACGAGCACTTTATCTCACGGCGGGGCCCCGAACGGACGATCATCACAGTTTTCCCCGCGGTACCGCCATGACCTGCAAAGATGCTCCAGCGGCCCGGCATCCGACTTCTACTCGGACTTTCCTTGGAGTAGACGCGGGAATCCCGCTTCATTCCACGGGGATTGAACTCCATCCCCGTGGATTGGAAACGACGCATATAACTTGCTTATTTTCCTCGGAAGCGTAAATTAATGGATAACCGGCACCCGGCTTCAGTGCAGGTCAGAGCACGTGCCGGGCCGGGCGGAGGGGTCGGAGCCGGGCGGGAACAGGCATACCATGCTATGCGATCGGCATATGCCAAATGCATGCCAGCAACTCTCACCGCTCACCCCGGGCAGACGCCCGTCAGCCCAGCCGGGGTCTGCTCGCGCCGCGACGCGGTCCGACCGGCTGCGCCCGCCGGCCGAACCGCCCGTGACAGCAGCCCGGCGTCGACGACCGCCGCCGTCCGCCCCCTCAGTTGGCGGGCTTGACGATGTATCCGGGCGCGGGCAGCCGGACGCTGAACCGGTGCTCGTACGTCTCGGCCAGTGCCACCAGGAGCAGCGCGACGCCGGTCGCGCCGGGGTCGGGCGTGCCGATGACGCGGGTTCCGACGTAGCTGGAGCGGCCGCGCTTGCCGAGCAGGTCGGCTGTGTGGCGGGCTCCGGCGATGGCGGCCAGCGCTGCGGTGGTGAGGTAGTCCTCGTCCTCGTCGCGGGCTCGGGTCAGTGAGCGGACCGCCGGGGTCAGGGCGTCCACCATGGTGCGGTCGCCGAGCTGGGCTCCGCCGACGCGGCTGATCGTCTCGGTTGCGTCCGCGAGCGCGGACGCCGTGGCCGTCAGGGTGGGGCGCTCGCCGTCCGCGCAGGCGGCCGTGACGCCGCCGAGGCTGGTCAGCAGCAGGCCGAACAGCGGGCCGGACGTGCCGCCGACGTGGTCGAGAAACTCTTCCCCCGCTGCGGCGAGGCCGTCCTCGCGCGTGACGGCTACCCGGGCGGAGCCGCGCCTGAGCCCGAGGAGCAAGTTGTCGGCGAAGTCGCCGTCGCCTGCGGTCTGGTCGAGCGTGGTGAGGGCGCCGCGGACCTGGGTGATGATCTCGGCGTAGCGGTCCAGGACGGCGGAGCTTCCCTGGCGTTGCCGGGGAAGGGTCGTGCGCGAGGTGTCCGGGCCGGTGATGAGAACGGGCGCGGCGGCGGCCTGCGGCCAGGCCGTCAGCGGCACGTCAACGGGTGCTTGCCAGAGCTTCGTCCAGCCGGGCGCGAGCTGCGTGACCGTGATCGACACTCCGGCGGTGTCCAGCGCGGTGGCCAGGGTGCCGGTCAGCACCGCGGCGACCTCCACGCCGCGCGCCGCCAGCTGCTCGGCCGCGACCGCAGCGACCGCGGCCAGTTCGCCGGGCGACGTGGCGCCGAGGCCGTTGACGGCCAGGAGCACGCCCTCCTCGGCCGCCGGTCCGTCGCACACGGCCAGGTCGTCGAGGATGCGGTGCACCAGGTCCTCGACCCGCGGGCGGGCGACGGTCTGCGCGGCCCGCTCGCCGTGGATGCCAGTGCCGTAGTCCAGGTGATCGACCGGCAGGCCGAACGCGGGCCGCAGCGTGGACGGTGAGGTGTGGGGGCGGGCGCAGACCCCGAGCGTGCGGGAGCGCAGCACGACGCGGTTGCCCAGCTCGACCAGGTCGTCCAGGTCGGCGCCCTGGTCGGCCGCCGCCCCGACCAGCTTCTCCACCACGACAGCGGCAGCGGTCCCGCGGCGGCCGATCCCGGCCGACGCCGAGGCGATGTCGTCGCTCACCACGACGTGATCGACGCGGACCCCGCGCGCGGCCAGCCGCTCAGCAGCGGCCCGGAAGTTGATCAGATCGCCGGTGTAGTTCTTCACGATCATCAGCACCCCGCCGCCGTACGCCTCGGCCAGGTCCGACCCGGCCGCGACGATCTGCCGGTTGTGCGGAGACGCGAAGACCTGACCGGGGACCACGGCGTCCAAGCCGCCGGCGCCGAGCAGACCTATGTGCAGCGGGTCGTGGCCCGAGCCGCCGCCCGACAGCAGTCCCACCCGCCGACCGGCAGCAGGAGCCGTGGCCCGCAGGTAGAGGGGTTCCTCGCACAGGGCGAGGGTGTCCGGGTAGGCCATGGCCCAGCCGCGGCATGCCGTCAGCACGGCGTCGGTCTCCGGCAGGAAGTAGCTCACAACAGCTCCGATCGTGGGTGCTCCGCCGGGCCCTGGGCGGGGAGACCCGGGCCCGGCGGTCTCCGGCGAGGGGGATCCCGGTCAGGGCGATCAGGGCGCCCTTCCGGGTGGCCGGAGGAATCCGTCTCCCGCCCGAGGCAGAACGGGAGACGGGCTCAGGGGTGGTGGACGGGGGGTCAGGCAGCAGCAGCCGTCGTAAGGACGGTGGCCCAGGCGGTGGTACCGCCCGGCTGGCGGGTCCAGCCGCAGCGGGAGGCGACGGTGCTGGTGATGGCCAGCCCGCGGCCGTAGACGCCGTCGTCCTGGTCCGGGCGCCGCGTACGGGAGCTGGCCGGACCGCCGTCGTGGACCTCGACCTGCACCTCACCGGCGCGCAGCAGCGCCAGGCGCGCGCGGATCGGACCGCGGGCATGCAGCAGGCTGTTGCTCACCAGCTCGGACAGCACCAGAACGACGTCGTCGACGGTGGCGGCGCTGATCTGCTCCGTGGCGGACCAGGAGCACAGAGCGGACCGGGCCCACAGGCGGGCGCGGCGCGGTGCGACGGGGTGGCGGGTCAGGGTGGTGCGTACGTGGGCCTTCGGGGCGACTCCGACGATCATGCTGACTCCCAGGATCAGGGGCGTTGATCTGCGGCGTTACGGTCACCACACTGCTCGGCGGATGCACCGGAAGTCCGGCACGTCACAGTTCCGGCACTCCCAGTTCCGGTAACAATCCGTAGCCATGTTGACTTCGAAAGGTAATAGTCGCTGATGGCGGGCTTGCTCGCTTCCGCCATTACGTGAGTACGCTGATGCGCAGGATTTCGGCGGAATTTACCCTGGCTTTACGGAGGGAGTAGCCGCGTGAGCAGGGACGATGAACAGCGCGCCGATATCGGCGCGATGCTGCGCGCCGTACGCGAACGGCGCGATCCCGCGCTGGTGCCGGGACTCGCCGCGGTTCGCGTCCGCGCCCGCCACTACGTCACCCAGCTCGACATGGCCATGCTGCTCCGGGTGTCCGAGCGGTGGTACGGGGCTCTGGAGCGCGGCGAGCAGCGCAACTTCGGCCGGACGATGCTCGACGGGGTGGTGCGCATCCTGGACCTGGCCGCCGACCAGGCCGAGACGCTGTACCGCCTGCACGGCCACGAGCCGCCCCGCGTCCGCGTCATCACCCCCGATCCCCTGCTCGTCCAGCTCGTCCAGGACCAGCGGAACTGCCTGAGCTACCTCAGCGACGAGGCGTGGGACGTCGTCGCCTACAACGACCTGGCTGCGCTGCACTGCCCGTGGATGGCCCGGCCCGGGGCGAACGTCATGACCTGGGCCTTTTCTCCCGACGCCCGCTACCAGATGCGCGAGTGGGAAACCGCCTGGGCCGTCCCGATCCTGTCCGAGCTGCGCGCGGCCTGGCAGCGCAACCCCAACAACAAGCGCCTGGGCGACGTCGTCGCCGAGGTGCGCACCCAGCCCGAGGTCCCCGAGCTGTGGGAGCGCACCGCGCACGTCCGCACCCCGTACCAGGCCCCGCGGCCCATGCACCTGCCGCTGGTCAGCGCCGAGCCCGTCGCGGTCCACCTGCTCGCCCTCGGCCCCTACGGAGCCACCGACATGCGGTGGGTCTGCATGACGCCGGCCGATCCGGAGATCCACCTCACCTGACGTCAGGCGGGGGCGAGGACCGGGTGGTCGACCCGGGGCTCGACCCCTACGGTGACGCCTTCAGCTCTCGGCGTGCCCGGCCCACACCCCGCGGACGGCCGCCCCGAAAAAGCCCGGCCCGAACCCGGTCACCAGGCCCGGGGCGCCGTGGCGCGGCGGGGCGCCGTGGTGACGGCGCAGCACGTCCAGCGCGGCCGGACCGCCGACATTGCCGTGCTCGCGCAAGGAGGCCCAGGCGTGCCCGAGGTCCGGGGCGTCCGGCAGACCGACCGCCTGGGACTCGATGATCTTCGGCCCGCCGGGGTGCGCCGCCCACCACACCGGCCACGCTGTCGGGCCGGCCGTCTTCAGCCACTCCACCAGGTGCGGCATGCACGCGCCGACCGCTCCGAGCGACGCCGCCGTCGAGGCGAAGTGCTGCCCGCACTCGTCGAGGTTCATGGAGTAGTAGGTGCTGCTGTCCGGCAGGAGGTGCGTCCACGAGTCGAGGACGCGCAGCCCCGGGCCGCGCCAGTCGGAGGTCACCACCACCGCGGCCGCGCTGTCCCCGAACAGCCCGGAGTACATCGCCGGGACGATCCCCGGCTCAGCCGGGCGGTAGCAGCTGCTCAACGCCTCGGCGACCACCAGCAGCACCCGGCGGCCCGGCCGCGCCGCGACCAGCTCCGCGGCCAGCGCCAACCCCCACGCCCCCGCCGTGCAGCCCACCTGCGTCACCGGCACGTGCACCACGCCGGGCCGAAGGCCCAGCTCGCCCGCCAGGTGCACCCCGAGCCCCGGCATGGACACCCCGCTGGAGTGGATCGCGATCAGGCAGTCGATCTCCTCCGCCTCCAGGCGCGCCGCGCCCAGCGCGCCCCGCCCCGCCTCCGCACCGAGCCCGAACACCGCGTCGACCGTCCACGCGTTGCGGGCCGCGATCCCCTGCGGCCGCCTCAGCTCCTCACGCGGCAGCGACCAGAACCGTTCCTCCACGCCGAGGCTGCGCACGATCCGCAGCGCGGCCGCCCGGCCCGGCTGCCCCTCCTGCGCCACGGCGATGTCCTCCAGCACCGCGCTGGTCGGCACCCGGTGCTCCGGCAGCGCCACCACCGGACAGCTCACGTATGCAGCCATATCCGCTCCTCGGGCCGACATCGACGCGAACCACTCGATCCGCACCATGTCACCGCCGTGCCCTGGAAATCGCCCTTACCACCGACCACCCTCCGAAAAGGCGACTCACACGCTAATTCGCCCGAATTCAGCGGCTCATCGCCCACCGGCACGCACTCGCCAGCCCCGCCGGGATCTGGCCGTACGTCCGTCCCGCCGCGCACACGGCGCGGCCGGACACCGCCGGCGCCGTCGCCCGCGCCAGCCCGTGCGGAGCGGTACGCCGCGAGCCCGCCGCTGACCGGCTGCGAACACCGGGCGGGACCGCCCGCTGCGGGCGCTCGGAGTCACCCGCGCTCTCGGTCGCCCCCGACGTCGGCGCGGTTCGCTCCTCAGCCGCAACGCCGAGCTGCACAGCGCCCGGCTGCGGGGTCACCACCGCCATCGGCGGCCTGCCGGCCCCGGACGGCCGCGGTCCCGGAGCGACCGTCGTGCACGCCGCCGCAGCGAGCAGCGGAACCAGGAACACCCACCGCGACCACGCGATCAGTCCAGATGCGTGCACGGCACCACCTGCAAGTAGGACGCCGCCGCCCACCCCTTCGCTCCCGGCTGGGCCCCGGCGCTCCCCCACCGTTCCAGCACCGTGACCCGGTACCAACCGCCCTGGTCGCGGTCCGCGTCGACCAACGAGTCCTTCGACATCAGCGCCACCACCCCGTACTGCGTTCCCGGTCCGCCACGCAGCCGCAAGGCGTCGACCGTCACCTCGTACCCGCACCTGCTCACCGCGCGCGGCTGGCCAGTTGCCGCCGACACCGGCACAGCGGCAGCACCGAACACGGTCACGACCAGAGCGGCCGCGGTCGCGGTCGCTGCGACTCCCGTTGCGTCCACGGACGGCTAACGCGGCGCGGGTCGGCTGGACCACGGGTGCCGGCCCGGCATCACCCGAGTGGTGGAGGACGCATTCCACCTGGGTCTTCGGTCATCACACGGGAGGCGTTGACGTACACCGCCGCGGCGCAGATCTGGGGTTTCGTGGCCCGGCCGGATGTGGTCGTCCGGCCGGGCCACGAAGGCGGTCAGGCTGACGCGGACATCGGACTCTGCTGGCGCCGAGCAATATACGATCTCGCCGAGTGCTCCGGCCGGGCGTCACGCTGCGTGCTCACGGTTGCTGCTCCCTCGCCCGCAGAGAGCGCAGGGGCAGTGGGCGAGTGGTGCCTCCGCGGCGGTCGCGGAGGATCGAGACGTCGCCGAGGAGGGCGCGTAGCTCCTCCTCCTCGTGCTCTGCGTGGGCGTATCGGTCGGGCAGCGTGGCCAGGAGGTGCTTCCACTGGCGCTGGCCGGCGCGGACACATGCGCCACCGCAGTTGTTGTGCGCGAAGCCCAGTTCGTACAGCCGCGGGGGCTTGACGCCGAGGCGGCGTACCTCGTTGAGTAGTTCGTCCTTGGTGGCGTCCGGACCGTCGGCGAGTGGGAATTCGACGGTCCAGGGCTGCCAGTTGCGGACGATGGCGGGGATGCGGTTGCGGTCGTGCTTGTTCGGTTCGATGCCGACGTACGCCGTGGCGCGGTCCGGCGGTGCGTTCGTCTCCATCCATTCCCGGCAGGGCTGCTGTTTCAGCAACTTGGTGCACGGGGCCAGTCGGTCATTGCCGAGGAAGCGCTGGTCACGGAAGACCTGCCAGGGGGTACGGCCGTCGCGGACGATAGTCAGCGGGACCCCCAGGAAGGCGGAGGCGTCGTCGCTGAAGCGCCAGAGGTCTTCGTCCTCGACACGGGTGTCGGCGATCAACAGGGTCATGCCGGCGGTGCCATGGCGTTCAGCGACTTGGACGGCCGCGAGGAAGGAGCCGACGCCTCCGGAGAACTGCACGGCATGCTGGTGCGCGCTTACGGCGCACCCTCCCCGTGGTTCTGGCGGGCGCTCGTCTGGTGACATGTCGCCTCGTGATCAGCAACCATCTCGATGAGCACCAGGAGGGTGTCACCGGCTTCGGCGTCGCACAGGCATTCCCCGCATCGCGTGTGCGTCAGCTCCAGGTCGCTCTTGACCAGGTCATCCGAGGCGAGCAGCGGGTAGTCGTCCCAGGGCACATCGAGGCGCAGAGCGCTGGGCATGAGCATTCGCTCCTGTCTGTCCGCGGGCGAAGAGGAGGGTCTGGGCTGCCCCGCCCCGGCCGGATCGGAGTGATCCGGCCGGGGTCGTTCCCTCTTGGACACAGGGTCTCCCTGATGATGAGGTGGGGGCTCTCGGACATCGGCGCCTACCACCGGCACCAACAAGAAAATTATACCGCACTTACATCATGCTCAGGTGGTGAAACCGTCTACGGTGACCCCATGGCGATCACCATCACCCGGATGGCGGGCGACTACGACAGGGCCGTTGACGAGGGCCTGCGCGCCCTGCTTGTCGAGGAGGACTGGGCGAGCCGTGCACGTGTCGAACCTGTGCGCGGTAGTGAGGAGCGGCTCTACGTCGCGCTGGACGACCACAGGGTGGTCGGTTTCGTCGAAGGGCACGTCGAGGTCTCCAGCGGGTTCGAGAACGGTCAGTACCCGCCGCCGCGGGGCCGGATCGTGAACCTCCTGGTGGTCACAGCGCACCGCCGTTCGGGGACCGGAGCCGCCCTCGTCCGCCGGTTCGCAGCCGACTGCGCAGCGGCCGGTTGCGACAGCGTGGTGCTGTTCCCGAACCAGCACCGGCCGGCCGGGCGCCTTGCCTTCTTTTCCGCCTGCGGCTTCCTCCCGATCAGCGGATCGGCGATGCTCGGCGCGACCACCGCGGCGCTCACCGAACGCGTCACTCCGCCTCCGGCGGGGGGCTGAGCGCTGGGCCCGGAAGGCTCCGGACGGACCCCCGCGGCCGCTCACTGCCCACGGCGGTTGCTCGGTGGCGGCGCCGGATCCTTCCGCCGTCCCGGTCGGAGTGGGGGAAGGGCCCGGAAGAGGACCGGCGAGACCGGGTCAGCGCACGATTTGCACGGTGAGAGGCAGTGCGTCGACGATCGTCCCCTCCTCGCACTCGAAGGCGTCGCCATCGGTCTCGAAGACCTCGAAGCCCGCACGTTCCAGAGCCGCGCGCAGCTTGGCGAGCGCCTGCTCCGATGAGTCCGCTTCGAGGTTGGCGATCACGCCCACTCGGGTGTTCCAGATGGTCATTGGGTCCTCCCTGGCAGCGTTGATGTAAGCGGCGCCCCCGCCGCGTAGGCCCGCGGTGCCGCGGCCGCGGACGTACAGACCGCCGGTGGCCGACCTCAGGCGATCAAGGTGACGCCGGCGACCGTGCGCGCGCGGCGCACGGGCGGGGCTCCGGACGTCTTCTTCCTGCGCGGAGCTTCAGGGAGAGGTCGCAGGGGGCGGTAGACGGTGCCGTGGCGCAAGGTCAGCGCCGTCCAGCGGGCCTCGAATCCGGTCCGCTGTTTGTCCGCGACGCCAGCGGGGGCGGCGACCAGGTAACCGGAGGTCGACGGCAGCGAGTCGCCTGGCTTGAGATAATGGGCTCGCTCGATCCCGGACAGTTCTCCCCGCTCAAGTTGTGCTTCGCGGCGGCGGCCGTAGGCGCGGACCAGCCGCTGTGCGGTGGCCCGGTCGCCTTCCCACAACGTGCGCACCGACCGCCACGCCTGACCTTTCCGGAGCGGGCCGCGACAGGTGCTGTCGGATTCGCAGTAGGGCAGATGAGCGTCGTTCGTGCCCTGGCCGACGATGTGGTGCCGCTTGCGGCAGCGGGCGGTGCGCTCGTACCGGCACCACCACCGCGGGGTGTCGCACTTGCTGCCGTGCCAGGCGCGACAGTCTTTGGTGCGGCCCACGGGAACAATGCGGCGGACCTCGTAGACGGCGTACCGGGCCTGGCTCAGGGCCTGCTCGAACGTTCGCAGGATGTCGGCATTGCGACCGTCCGCGGTAAGGCGGCGAACGAGGGAGTCCGCGCCGTACATGGCCATGCGCTCGTTGAGCGCCATGCTGACGTGCTCCATGCGCAGCACGTCGGCGGCCAGGTGGGGGTAGTCGCGCAGCCGGTCCTCGTGCGCGTCGCGGGAGGCGCAGACGCCGCTGAAGACACAGAAGGTGCAGTACGACTTCTTGATCGGTTCGCCGAGCTGCTGCAGCACGTGCGCCTCGACGGCGGCCCGATCGAGGCGGGCCAGGATGAGCGGGTAGTGCGGCTCGCAGATGGTCCGTCCAGCTTCGGTGTTCAGCTGGCGCTGGATCTTCGAGTCCTTCTCGGCGCGCCCCAGTTCGCCGTAGTGGTACCCGATGACGCGGCGGTACGACTCGGTGCCGAACTCCGCGGCAGCCCAGGTGTCCAGGCACCATCCCTTGAAGCGGATGCTGCACGTCCTGCGCCCGTTCGCGAGCTGGGGAACGGTCCCGGCAGTGGAGAGTTCGTCGGCGAGGCGCCATGGGCCTTCCGCGATGACGCGCCGGGGAGCACGGGTGTCGCTGAGGACCAGGACGCCGTCGGCGTCGCGCGGACCACCGCGGGCGATCTGGACCAGGCGCACCTTCGCCGCCCTGATGCGGGGCAGGACGAGGCGGTTGGCGTACTCCACGGTGTCCGGCCACTCCCCGCTGGTCACGGCGTGGACGATGACAAGGTCGGACAGGTCGGGTTCCAGCCCGTGGCGGACCGGGTCGGCGAGGAAGCGGAGCAGGACGTCGGTGCTGTCGGCACCGAGACCCCAGTTCAGGACGGTCTGCTGCTTGTGACGGAAGCGGTTCGGCCGCTGGCCGGAGGCAGTGCTCGCGGTCATGGAGGAACTCCCGAATGGCGGTGACGGGTGGATGCGCGCGCCGCCGCACGGGCCCGCCGTGGAAACGGGTCCGCGCGGCGGGTCGGTCAGCCAGCCGGAGGCGCGGGGCGGGAGTTCTGGTCGTCGCGGCCCAGTTCGCGGGCGATGACCTGGCCGGAGCCGCACGGGGCGGGGACGGGGCGGTCGTATCCGGCAGGCGGCGCCATAGTGAAGGAAACCCCCCGGTGCAGGGTGTAGGAGGTGATCTTCTCCGGGTGGAAGGTGCGGACGCTGCCGTTGCTGTGGTCGACGGCCAGCACGAGGATCCGGCCCTCGCCCGTGGTGTACACGTCGTGGACTTCGAGGGTGCGGACGGTTTCGGGCTCTGCGATCTTGGCGTAGGTGATGGTCACGGCGAAGCGGCCGACCATGGCGCGCAGCAGGTCGGCGAGCAGTGCGGTGAAGGGCTGCTCATGGGTCCTCTTGGACACAGGGTCTCCCTGATGATGAGGTGGGGGCTCTCGGACGTTGGCGCCTGCCACCGGCACCAACAAGAAAACTATACCGCACATACATCACCACGGGGGGTGCGACACGCGCCCATCTGCGAAAAGACAACCGGGCAGCAGGCAACGGGGATGCCGGGGGCCAGCTGGAGCGCCGTCGCTCGGAGTCCGGTATGGGCGACAGTGCCGTCTCCGCGCCGAGGACCCCGGCCTACGGCCGTCGTCGATGGCGCAGCCAGTCCCGCCAGAGCTCAAGGCGGTCGTGGCTGTCCTGCGGGATGAGGGCGTTGAGGACGGCGACCGTCGCGCCGGGCAGGGAGCAGACCAGGAGTACCCACCAAGGGGCGCCGCTGTACGCGAGAGCAGCCGGCGGGACGGCTGCGCCGACGAGGGGCAGCACGGTGCCGCGATTGGGCATGTCGGTCAGCACGCTCTGGGGACCTGACGGCGTGCCGACCCTCCTTCGCCAGTCATGGAGGCAAGCTGCGGTCATTCGGCGCCGCAGGCCCTCGGCGCCAGGTCTTTCGACGACGCTCTGAGTCCTTCGCCTCGGGGGTGGTGAGGCGCATCCGAGCGCACAGGTGCTTGACGCCATTTCATCACGGACCCGGGCGCGGAGGAGCGGGATCGGCGGGACGTCAGCGGCCGGGCCGGGCCGAGGCTGAAGGGCACCGCCGTGGCGACCGGGTTCATCCCCGGTGATCGGCGGGCGGACGTTTCGTCCCCCGGCGGGCATCGCTGAGGTCGGCGATCACCTCGGCCGGCGCCGGCGTGAGGCCCTTCCCGAGGTAGCGGATGCCTGGGCCCTCGGGCGGTGTGGTGTGGTCCTTCGGGATCGGGTGCAGTCTGCTCGTGGCGGTCCGCCATCCCCAGCGGTCGTCCCAGACCAGCGCTGCCGCGTCGACCGGGCCTTCCGCGCCGAGCACGAGGGACGCCGCGCACACATCGCCCTTCAGGACCTGGAACGTCGGCGCCTCGCCGCGCAGCGGGATGCCGGCATCGAGGAGGGCCTGGCGCACCGACTCCAGGTAGGGCTGTACGGCGCGCATCCGCTGCTCCACCGCGGCGGCCCGCACGGCGGTGCGGATCACCAGGCTGGGGTAGCCGAGCTGCCGAGCAGCCTCCTCCGGGGTCAGCCCCTGCCGGACCTGCAGCACGTCGGCGATACGCCGGCCGCGCGCGTCGACCAGAACCTTCTGGGCCGTGACGACGTGGACGCCCAGCTCCTCCGCGACCTCCTGGCCACTGATCTGCGGGCGGGCGTCGAGCAGTTCCGTGACCAGAGCGAGCATCTCGTCGCGCGGGACGATGTCGCCGCTGCCGGCCGGCCGGCCGGCCTTGCCCCCCAGGGCCTGGGTGAAGGCCTTCACCGCGCCGCGGGGCCAGTGCGCGACACCCCCGATGACCTCGGCCACGGCGCGCATCTGCGGCTCCTCGGCGTATCCGGTCCAGGTCTTCGGCGTGACGCCGCGCAGCTGCGCTGCTTCGTAGCGGTCCAGCAGGTCGTCGTCGGAGTCCTCGTCCGGCAGCGGCGGGAAGGAGCCGGTGGCCCGGAACTCGTCTACCTGCTCGGCGTCCCACAGCAGGGTGCGGCTGCCGGCCGAGCTGATGGGCGGCGGGTGCCCCTCCTGCTTGTGCAGGCCGCGGTTGCGGTACGTGGGCAGGGCAAGGCCTCGTTCTTTGGCCAGGTCAGCCATGGTGCGCACCTGGTCTCGGCGGTCAGCGCGGATCATCGCGGGTCTCCATAACGTGCGGGCCGCCTGCGAGAGCGGGCACCCGGGGGTCGTTGCAGGTTGGCCGGCCGAGGAGGTATCACCTCCTTGGCCGACAAGAAAATGATGCTGCCATTACATCACCGGGGAAGGGAAGCTTGGCACGCGTTCCGGCAAACTCGCTACAGTGGGTTGCGAGGTCATGCGTCGGGCTCGCTCCCGGGGTGTGTGCTTTCGGACGGCCGGTGTCCTTGCCACCCGCTTCGGCGGATTGGACGCCGGCCACCCTCATGTCTGGGACGGCGGCCGCCGTGCGGTCGTGCGGGGCGGCGCCGGAAATCATCCGCGCCACCCTGGCGCGGTGCTGGAAGTGGGCACAGCCAGCCGCGTAGTCCCGAGGTCAGCCGGTGGCGTGGAGGACATCGCGGATGACGGGTACGCCGCGGTGCCGGGCGAGTTTGGTGCGCAGGTCAGTGAGGGTGCTGGTGCCGCGGGCGGAGGTGATGCCGCCCATGCGGGCTACGGCGTCGTGGGCGGCGGCCGCGGCGGCGTCGAGGTCGCCGAGGTCGAGGTGGGCCTCGGCCAGCCGTGCGAGGTAGATCGCGTGCCCGCGGGGGAAGGCGTCGCCGTCGTACGCCTCGGCAGCGTGGGCGGCGGTCGCGTCCTGGAAGTGCCGCAGCGCGGTCGCGGGGTGGCGGAGGTTCAGGGAGGACGAGCCCAGCAGCTGGTGGATCTCGCCGCGGTTGACCCAGTACACGCACCCGGGGTCGTCAGCGACGGGCCCGGCGTGGTCGTAGGCGGCCAGGGCGGCGCCTGCGGCGCGGTCGGCGGCGCGGGGGTCGCCGGCGCGGGCGTGGGCGCGGCAGGCGCGGGCGTAGAGCATGGCGGTCATGCGGGGTGATCCGATGCGCGGTGCGAGCGACAGCGCGGTGTCGAGCAGGGCGATCGCGCCGCGGGGGTCGCCGTTGCTGTAGTGCTGGATCGCCCAGAAGGCGGCGGTGTTCGCGCCGGTGACCAGGTCTCCGGCTTCGGCGGCGGTGCGCAGGGCGGCGGCGTAGTGCAGCTCGGCGGCGGCGTGGTTGCCGGAGTCGTAGGCGGTCCAGCCTGCGGCGCGGGAGGCCTCGGCGGCGGCGCTGAAAAGGCGCTTCCGCACGGCCTGGCTGTGGGTGGTGCTGGTGATGGTGGTCTTGATCAGGTTCAGCTCGGCGAGGGCGGCGTCGTATACCTGGCCGGAGCCGATCCGGTCGTCGAGGTGGCGCAGGTCGTCCAGGCGCCGGTCGAAGAAATCGGCAATGCCGCCATCGATCTGGGGGCGGCGGGCCGCGGTGGGGGCGGCGGCAACCGCGGCGGCGGCATCGGACCACTGGGCAGCGACCGCACCGAGAGCGGTGGTCGTGGTGATCATGAACTTCCTGCGGTCCACCGGACCTCCAGTGATCGTCAGCGCGTGCAGGGCAGCCGTGGTGGTCCAGGGGGCGGTGACGACGGCGATGTCGTCGGCCGTGATGAGCAACAGCCAGCCGGGCCAGCCGTGCGCGTGGACGATGTCCGGGCCGCGGCCTTCGAGCGCGGCCATGGCCAGCTGCGTCTGGTAGGTGGGGGAGTGGGTGCCGGCGATCCACCGGCTGACCTTCTCCCTGCGGGTGGCCATCTGCCCGTAGCCCATGGCCTGGTGCTGGTCGGCGACCCGCCGCAGGTACGCCTCCGCCGTCAGGCCGCGTACGGCCAGCAGGTAGGCCAGGGGGTGCAGTTCCGCATCGGTCACGGGCGGCCCTTCTCGTGCGCATGGGCTTTTTCAGTGTCCCCCGGGGGCCCGTCCCGGGGAAGGGCGTCCGGGAGGTCGGCAACGGTCGGCAACGGGCGGCAACGCCCGGCAACCGAGTTGCCCTGGGCGGCGGGCGGTGCGGGCGGTGTGCTGGGCGGGCACGTCCCGGGCGGGCCGGGACCGCACCGGAAGGACACACCGATGGTGGCAACGACAGCGGGACCGGCAGCGGGGACCGTACCGCGCCCGGTCCTCGCGCGGCTGGCCGGGCAGGTGGCCCGGCTGACCGACCTCGACCCGGTCGAGCTGGAGGCGGTGACGGCCGAGGCGCTGGCCGCGGACCGCGGCGTGGTGGAGTACGGCGACTACCAGACCGGTGGCTGGTGGACCGTCAGCCTGCTCAACCACTCCGGCGACCCGCACGACACCGTGATCGGCGACGGCCGTCCGCGCTCCACGACGGTCCTGGACCGGATGCCCGCGACGAAGGCCTTCCTCGCGCGGCTCGACCTGGACCTCATGTACGTGCGGCTCGCCCGGCTCTCGGCGCCCGCGTACCTGTGGGAGCACCGCGACTACGCCGAGCTCCGCGAGACCGGCCGCCACCGCCTCCACATCCCGCTCGTGACCAACCCGTCGGCGGTGCTGGTCACGGCGGGCTGCCAGATCCACATGGCGCCCGGCGCGCTGTGGCGACTCACCCCGACCGTCGCCCACGGCGTCCGCAACACCACCGGCCCGGACCGGCTCCACCTGATCTGCGACGTCTACACCACCGGCGCCTACGCCGACCTGGCCGCGCAGCCGCTGCTGGATGACGGCGACGCCGCGGTGCTGCCGGAGCTGACCGGCGCCGACCGCGAGCGGCTGCTCGACGACGCCGCGCGGCTGGTCGGCCTCGGCTTCACCGACCAGGCCGAGCAGCACCTGCTGCGCGTTTTCTTCGGCTTCGCCGCGCCGGAGGGAACCGGGTACGAGCTGGTCGCCGAGCTGCACGCCCGGGGTGGCGACAGCGAGCGGGCGCAGCACTGGCGGGAGACCGCGGACCGGATGCTCGCCCGCACCACGACGGGGACGGGGGCGGACCGGTGACCACCACCACAACCACCACGGGCGCGGCGGCGGCCGCAGGCGGGACGGCGCGCGCGCTCGACGAGCTCGCCGCGGCCCACCGGCCCGAGCAGCTGGTGCTGCTGGAGCAGCTGATGGGCGCGCTGACCGCCTCGCGGGCGGTCACCCACCTGATGGTCCGCGGGTCGCTGGCGGGGGGGAGAGTCGACCGGCTGTCCGATCTGGACCTGGTCGTCGCCGTCGCCGACGGCCAGCTCCCCACCCTGCTGACCGTGCTCGACCCGCTGATGCACGGCGCCCACGGGGCGCTGCTGCCGGGCTGGCCGGACACCATCGTCGGGCAGCTCGGCGGCGCCGGCCGCGTCTACCTCCTCCCGTACGGCGGGCACCTGCTCCAGCTCGACCTGTACCTGTGCCCGGCCAGCGCCGCCGAGGCGCTGCGGGCCCGCACCGGCGCCCGGGTGCTGTGGCAGGCCACCGACGCGGGCGCGCCCTCCCGCGACGACCGGAGCGCCGCCGCGCGGGCCCTGGCCGCCGACGGCGCAGCCGCGGCCGCGCCGGACGCCCGCGGGCTGCTCGTGCAGGCCGTCGTGCTGCACGCGATGCTCCGCAAGCGCATCGCCCGCGGGCAGCGGCGCATCGCCTACGGGCTCCACCACCAGCTCACCGAGACCCTCCGCGACGTCATCCGCACCGTGCTGGTGCCGCACTCGCGCCATCACGGCTGGTACCACCTGCACGAGATCGGGAACACCGCGACCGGCCGCGCGTGCCTGCGCGCGCTCGACGACGCGCTCGCACAGCCCGCCGTGCCGACGCTGGAGCAGGCCGACCAGGCGCTCGACCGCATCGTCCTCACCATCGCCCGGATCGCCCCGGCCGCCTCGCACGGCCTCGCCGACCAGCTCACCGCCTACCGCGCCTACCAGGACCTGGAGACAGACCGGTGACCGCGGGCACGGTCGCGCTGTTCGCCGGGGTGATCCCCCGCGCGGGCGAACTCGCGCTCGCCGAAAGCGTCGGCGACGTCCTCGGCCGCGCGGGGTACGCGGTCCTGCACGGCGGCTACAACGGGCTGATGGAGGCCGCCGCCCGCGGCGCCGCCCGCCACGGCGTGCCCATCACTGCCGTCACCCTTGCCGACCGCCCCGACTGGGGCGACCTCAACCCGCACGTCACCAAAACCGTCTACGCCAAGACGCTGGGGAAGAGGCTGCACGCCTACCTCGACGACGCCGACCTGGCTGTGGTGATGGGGGGCGGCATCGGCACCCTCCACGAGGCGGCCGCCGCCCTGTACTACGCCACGTGCATCCGCACCCTGCCCGTGCTGCTGATCGGCCCGGCCGCCTGCGCCCTCAGCGCCTTCCTCCGCGCGCAGCAGTGGCTGGTCGAAACCCCCACCCGCCCGCTCGGCTTCCTGCACGAGCTGCCCGACGCCGCCGCCCTGGCCGACGTCCTGCCCGCTCTCGCGACGCCCGCGGGGGGTGAGCGGTGACCGTGCTCCCGCCGGGCCTGGCGTCGCGGATCGCCTCCGCCTACCGCCCCGGCCCCTACCACCTGCCCAGCGGAGTCACGCTCCCGGTGTTCTTCGACCCGTTCGCGCTCGGCGCCGTACCCGCACTGCTCGCCGAGACCGCCGCGGCGCTCGCCGACCTGGTGCCGGCCGGCACCGCC
The DNA here is from genome assembly GCF_053604375.1 of Streptomyces sp. NPDC004031. Taxonomy (NCBI): domain Bacteria; kingdom Bacillati; phylum Actinomycetota; class Actinomycetes; order Kitasatosporales; family Streptomycetaceae; genus Streptomyces; species Streptomyces sp. NPDC004031. Next base: position 27,548 of record NZ_JBSGHL010000037.1, read on the forward strand.
GTGGTCGCCGGACCGGCCCTGGGCGCGGTCCCGCTGGTGACGGCACTGTCCTTGCACACGGGCCTGCCCGCGACCGTCCTGCGGATGCAGGCCAAGACCCACGGGTCCCGGCGCCGCATCGAGGGCGCCGCCGTGGACGGCCGCAACGTCGTCGTGGTGGACGACACCGCGCGCAGCGGCCAGAGCCTGCTGCACGTCGTACGCCTGCTGCGCATGTCCGGCGCGACGGTCACCACCGCGCTGTGCGTGCTCGACCGGCAGACCGGCGCCGCCGCGCTGCTCGGCGCGCAGCGCGTCGAGCTGCGCGCCCTGATCACCGACCCCGGAGGCACCCCGTGACCAGCCCCGCCATCACCGCACCCACCCCGGCCCAGCGGCAACGGCCGCCACGGGCGGCCCTGTTCGACCTCGACGGGGTGCTCCTCGACTCCGGATCCGCCGTCACCGCCACCCTCGCCGCGGTCGCCACCTACGCCACCGGCCGCCGCCACACCCCCGCCGACCTGCCCGCCGACGCCCTCACCCGCCCCCGCCGCGACGTCCTGGCCGACCTCGGCATCGACGACCCTGACACCGCGTGCACCAGGTGGTGGGACGGCGCGCTCGTCGCCGCCCCACCACCCGCGGTCTTCCCCGGCGTCCTGACCGCCCTGCGCACACTGCGCGCCGCCGGAACCGCGATCGGCGTCGTCACCCTCCAGTACCGCGCCCGCATCGGCTGGCTGCTCCCGCCCGACCTCGCCGACCTCCTCGACGTCGTCGTCACCCGCGAGGACGCCCCGCACAAACCCGCCCCGGACGGCGTCCACACCGCCCTCGACACGCTCGGCGTCCGCAACCAGCACGCCGTCATGGTCGGCGACAGCCCCACCGACATCCACGCCGCCCGCCGCGCCGGCGCCCTCGCGGTCGGCGTCGCCTGGGGCTACCACCCGGCCGCCGCCCTCCGCGACGCCGGAGCCCGGCAGATCCTGCGCGCCCCCGCCGGACTCGGCACCCCGCTGCTGGAGCACCTTTCCCGCCGCGGCTGAACCGCCACCGCTACAGTGGAGGGGCACCCGGTGCGGGTGCCCCTCCACCCCCATGAGGACGAGGACATGCGCGTGATGCGGCGAGCGCCCGGCGCCGAGCCGGAGAACTGAGAGCCAACACGCTCTCTCTCCGCGGCTTTCGGCCCGGCTCGGCGGCCCCCGTCCACCCGCCCCCGCGAAAACCCCCGTGAGGACCCCGCCATGACCCCGCCCCGGCCCGGCACCGGCCGCCTGGACTACACCGACCTGCCCCCGGCCCTGCGCACCCTCCTCGACACCGCCCTCGGCGCCCCCGTCACCACCGCTGTCACCCCGCCCGGCGGCTACGGCCACCAGCTCGCCGCCGCCCTCACCACCACGGGCGGCCACCGCGCCTTCGCCAAGGCCGCTGCGGACGACGACCCGCTCACCGCCGCGAACCTCCACGAAGCCGCCGTACTGCACTCGTTGCCGCCCGGCGCCCCCGCCCCCGCCCTCCTCGGCGTCCACCGCGCCGCCGGGTGGACCGCGGTCCTGTTCGAGCACCTCGACGGGGAGCACCCCGACCTCTCACCGGCCAGCCCCGACCCCAGGCACATCCTCGCCCTGCTCGACAAACTCACCGGCGAACCCGCCCCCGCCGCCTACGTCGCCGCCGTCGCCGGACGCCCCTCCCCCGCCGCAGGCCTCCACGGCTGGGCCCAGCTCGCCGCCGACCCGCCCGCCGACCTCCCCGACACCGCCCGCGCCCGCCTCGGCCAGTTCGCCGAACTGGAGGCCGCCTGGCCCGCGCTGGCGGTCGGCGACCGGATCGTCCACGGCGACCTGCGGGCCGACAACATGGTCGCCGACCGGGCGCGCGGCGTCACCATCGTCGACTGGGCCCACGCCACCACCGGCCCCGCATGCATCGACGCCGTCTCCCTCGCCCCCCAGCTCATCCTCGCCGGAGCCGACCCCGACGACGTCGCCCGCACCCTCACCACCCACCCCGCCGCCGCCCACCACCCCGACACCGCCACCGCATACCTCACCGCCCTCACCGGACACTGGCACCGCAGCGCCCGCCTCCCCGCACCCCCCGGAGCCCCCGGCCTGCGCGACTACCAGCACCGCGCCGCCGCCGCCGGACTCGCCCTCCTGGTACGCCGCACCTGACCGGCCGGTCCCGGGTCCGGCCGGTGGTCCACGTCGAGCGTGTAGCGCTGCGGCGTGGTCTCGGCCAGGAGCCCGAGCAGCGCAGGCGGCTCGCGGCGGCGGCTGTCTCGCATGAGACGCACATCACACCCGGGGCGCCTGTTACTGTCCGCTACCCGGCCGCCCGGTCACCCGCACGGGCGTGAATGGTCTGGACCAACGAACGTTCTTCACCGATAGGCGTATTGACACACTGCCGCACCGCGGGGCACGCCCGGCCGCCCGGCCGGGTAACGCTCCGCTCCGCTGCTGCCAACTCGCCCTCCACGAAGGCCCGTCCGGTGGTCGGAAGAGCCGCCTGACACGCCGTAAGGTGGAGTCCTGCTTCCCGCCGGGGACAACTCGGAAGGGTCGGCGCGCCGACCCTGGGGCCCCGGGTCGGCATCCAGCCGATCCCTTCCCGAGGAGAACTCGTGGGGAAGCACGCTAGGCCGAAGACGGTGAACTGGCGGAGGGTGCGGCGACGCGTCCGCCTCTGGATGGCTCCGGTGTCGGCCACCGTGTTCTGGGGAAGCCGGCTCGTGGGCCAAGTGCGGCACCACGGCTGATGCCGCTTCCAGCTCATCGCAATTGAGCTGGAAGCGGCACCCGAGCGCGGACGCAAGATGCGGGGCCCCTGCCGTTGGCGCGGTGGGGGCCTCGCTACATCCGCGGTAATGCCCGCATCGACCGTGGTGTCGCGCTTGCACTACGCACTCCGCGGCTCCACCGGCCAGCATAGTTGTCATCTATGTTCTCATCTATCCCGGGCGCCCGACGGCGGGCTCGCTGCCGTCAGGGCAGTCCCACCTCCGCACGAGCCGCTGGCGGGATGGCGGCGCTGGTGGTGTCCTGGGCGCGGCCGGGCGGGTTATGTCGGACATGAGCACTGTGCATTCCCGCGTTGATGTCAGCCCGTTGCAGCGGACGGGGCACCCTGTCCAGAGCGCCGGGGCCTGGGCGCTGGCCGTGATGGCGGACCGGGAGGAACCCGAGCATGTCACCGGCGCGGACCTGGACCGGCTGTGCGAGCGGATCCTCACCGACGCGTGCACCGCCGGCGCTTCGACGGACCCCGAGTCACCGGCCTACGCCTGGTGGAAAGTCCTCGCGGCGCTGTACCCGAACTCCAAGGTCACGCACAACCGGCGGCAGCGCGATCCGGCGGTCTTGCGGGCGGAGCTGGCCCCGTCCTTCGCGCCCGACGACAGCGTGAGCGGTGAGGCCTGGCCGTGCACGTACTGCCACACCCCGACGACGCACCTGTGGGGCAAGACGATGTTGCCGGGCGTCGACAGCGCCCGGTTCCTGAACAACCTCCCCGGCTGGCTCGCGGGCTGGCCGGTGTGCCGGGCCTGCCGGCTGAGCGTGTGGGCGCTCCCCTACGGGGCCTGGGCCACCGCGGGCTCGGTGACCGCGCTCACCGCCGAACGGCCGGAGGTCGAGCGCGCCTTCGCCGCAGCGAACGTGCGGCGGGCCGAGCGGATCATGCGCAGCGGGTTCGGGGGGCCGGTGCCGCGCGGCGGGGCGCACCTGCGGGCCGTGCGCAGCGCCGAGGACGTGACGGGATTGTGCGGGCTCACCCTGTACGAGATGCGCAACGACAACCAGGACCCGTGGGTCGTCATCCACCGGGCCCGGCGCAGCGTGACCGTCTTCCTCGCCAGCATCCGCGGCAACGCGCCTCTTCGGCGGGCGTGGCAGCTGCTGGAGATCGGCCTGGGCGACACGGGCGGCGGCCCGCAGGAGGCCGCGTACTTGCTGTTCGAACGCGAAGGCGAAGCGTGGACGCTGCTCGGGGCGATGCACCAGCTGCTGGCGGACTTCGACCGGTGGAGCCCCGCCCACCGGGAACTGCTGACCCGGCTCGCCTTCGACTTCGCCGGCACCGTCTACTGAAGTCCCGGGTTCGCCGCCGGGGGGCAGGGTGCCGTAGGCGGTCAGCGGGCCCGCTTGCGTCCACGGCGCCGCTCGGGCAGCTGCATATCGGCCGCCCAGCGGTAGACCGTCGCCGGGCAGACGCCCAGTTCCTCGGCGATCTGCCGGACCACGACGTCGGGCCTTGTCCACAGCGCGAGCAGCTTCTGCTGCCGCAGCTGCTGCAGGCGCCGGGCCTCCGGGCGCCGCCGCGGCCTGGGAGGCAGCTCCAGCTCCGCAACCCACCTGCGCACCTTGTACTGGCCGACCCCCAGTTCGGCGGCGATGTCGGTCATCCTGGCCAGCGGATCCGCCCACAGCACGCGGAGCCGCTCCTTCGCGGCGGCCTTGCCGTGCACCGAGTTGGTGCTCGCGCCGCGAAAGCCCTGGCGCTGCTTCGGCGGCGGCAGACCCATGTCGGCAGCCCACCTGACCGCAGCTCGGTAGGTGATCCCCAGCTCCGCGGTGATCTCGCGGACCGTCAGGTCCGGGCTCTTCCACAGCTTGCGCAGCTTCCCGGCGTAGGGCGGGCGGCGCTGGACGAGGCCCGCGGGTGGGCGACGGGCCTGTCGGCGCTTCGCCGACTGGTACGCGCGGTACGCGACAGAGGCGTTCACCCCGTACAGCGCGCCGATCGCCCGCCACGTCGGGCGCTCGGTGTCCCGGAGCCGGACGATGTCACGCACGGAATGCGGTGTGAGCGCCGGTGTGCGTCCCGCAGGCCGGGACCCCCGCCGGGCCTGCGGGCGGTGGACGGGCGGCGGGTCGGTCATGCTCGCCCAGGAGCGGCCGGTCACGGCGTGCTTGACGGCGGAGACGGAGACGCCGAGTTCGGCTGCCAGGACGGCGGCGGAGGCCTCGCGCCGGGCGTAGCGGCGCCGGGCGTCGGCTACCTGATCATGGGTAAGGCGTGGCATCGCGACCCTGCCGGTGATCGGTGCGGGCGGGGGTTCCCCTACAGGGGCGATGAGGCCACCAGAGTACAGGTCGTCGCCGGGGACGGGAGTCCGGCGGTGTTCACCGAGCGGTGACGGCGGTGGTGCGGGCGACGAAGTCGGCCCAGGACAGGGTCTCGATGATGCGGACGGGGACGGCGGTGGGCTCGCCGTCGATCCCGGAATCGACGACTTCTCCTTCGAAGACGACGACGGTCTCGCCGCCGGCCAGGCCGGAGCGGGCACTGCACTCGAAGTAGTCGAGGAGCCCCTCGGGGCTGGCCGTGCAGGAGTAGCCGCGGATGCAGTCCCACCAGCCGTCGCCCTCGCAGTTCTCGCAGCCGTCGAGGACGACGTTCCCCTTGCACAGCGGGCAGGTGACAACGTCGCCGTCGGCGGCTTCGACGACGCCGCAGACGCACCTGGGGCAGTCGCGGAAGCCCTCCCCGGTGCCGTCGCACACAACGCACTGGTACCGGGAGCCGTCGTCGCTGCGGATGGTCCCCCAAGGGGCCGACCAGGCGTGCTCAGGGCTCATCGGCGGGCAGTCCTCCCAGTGGACCCGGTACAGGACGGTGCTCATGCTCCACCGCCTGCCGTGCCGTGGTCGGTGCCCTGCAGCCGGACGGCGCCCTCGCGCCGGTGACGCCACCGCCTGCTTCGGATCATCGGTCCCTCCACGTGGTGTTCGGATCCCAACGTACGTACGCGGGCGGGCTTCTGACGGCCATACGGGCACCCCGCAACCTTCATGGGAAGTAGCTGGCCGGGTCCGGCCGTCGGGGAGGACCACGTCAGCGCGGGGCAGGTGCTCGAACATGCGTCCGATCGTACGTGCGGGCCCGTGAGCTGCCGAACCGGGCGCGGCGCCGTCGCCGCCGACCTGGTCGAGCAACGCGGGGTCAGCGCATCATCCGCAGGGCGATCGGGCGGGAGACCGCTCCGTCCACCAGCCGGGCGAGAGCGTTGGCCCCGTGTCCTGCCGCGTTCGCCGCGGGCAGGGCCTCCTCCAGCATCTCGTTGGCGCGGAAGTCCAGGTGCCGGGCGTACAGCTTGGCGTCGCGGGCGGCCTCGACGGCGGCGATCTCCGGCGACGGTGTGTCGAGGTCGTCTGAGCCGATCACGGCGGCCGCACTGGGGGTGTCGAGCACGGGGTTGTCCTCGAAGTGCACCAGGACCCGCAGGTAGGGGTTGTCGTACTCGTCGACGATCTGCGCCTCGGGGTCGTCCGTTCGCATGTCGTCGATCCAGTTGCGCAGGACTTCACGCCCGTACTGTGCGGCGGTGCCGTCGTACTCCTCAGGCTCGTCGCCCTGGATCGTGGCGACCCAGATCGGGTCTTCGGCGTTGTCGCAGGACTCGATGACGTGCTGGAAGCGCATGGTGGTTCCCCTCCGGGCGTGGTGGTTCCGACACCCACACACTACCGGTCAACGCCTTGACCGGTCAAGGTGTTGACCAATCCTGACGGGGGGGGGATCGGGACGCGGGGTCGAATTCAACCCCCAGGGCTTGATTCTCAACCCCTGGGGGTGTACTTTCGGTTCAACGCCGACCGAGGAGGCCCAAATGACCACCCACACCCTGCAGTTCGAGAACTGCACCGAGGCCGCCGCCCACGTTGCCGAGCACGCCCCCAACGCCTACGAACTGCCCCTCATCACCGCGCACCTCGGCGCCGACCTCCACAACGTCTGGCTCGACAAGACCGCCGCCACCGTCTGGCACGCCTCCACCGACCCCGACGCCGACGGATGGACCCTCGAAGTCGAGCCCGCCCGTGAGGCCCAGTCCTGGATCGAGGACCAGCTCGTTCTCCTCCTCGACCGGCTCGCGGACCCCGAGGGCGACGGCTACATCGACGCCGGGCCCAACACCGACGTCGAGGAGGACCTGGACGCGCTCGCCGAGTACGAGGAAGTCCGGCTCGCCGCCCTGAGCGAGCACAGCGACGACCCCGTGGTCGTGGACCGGATCATCCGCGGGCAGATCGCCCGCCTCAGCGCCGAGATCGCCCGCCTGTCCCGGCTGCGCGGCGTGAACCTGACGACCGCCTACGGCACCGAGCACGGCGCCGCCGCCCGCGCCGCCCGCGCCCTCGACGTCTCCCACACCTCCGCCAGCCGGGCCATGGCCGCCCCCGGCGACTACGCCGAGCGGGCCCGCGTCGGCCACGCGAAAGCCCGCGAGCTCGCCAGCTAGACCCGGTATGCTGTCCACCTCATCGCCCCCAGCGGGGGACCATCCACGCCGACACGGACAGGGCGATGACGCGCTTCACCCCCAAGGACGTAGAGGGCGCTGTTCCCGCCGAGCGGCGCCCCAAGGACGCCGGCCTCCTGCGAGACCTCTGGGCCGACCGGGGCCTCACCGTCGAGGACATCGCCGGACGGTTGGGGCTCGGGAGAGCCACCGTGTACAGGCGGGCCGCCGCCATGCGCCTGCCGCTCCGGCACTCCTACTCCCGCAACGGCCACCGCTCCATGGGCGAGACGCGCGCCGCCCGGCAGGCGGACCAGGCCCGGCTGCGCGAGTTGTGGGCGGACCCCGACCTGCCGCTCGCGGACATCGCCGACACGCTCGGCGTCGACCGGCACACCGTCAGGGCGTGGGCGTCCGACATGGGCCTCCCGTTCACGCCGCGCCCCTCCCGGCCGAACGCCAAGAGGGCCACCGCGAAGGCCCGCGCCCAGGCACGGCTCCGCGAGCTGTGGGCGGACGAGAACCTGACCACCATGCGGATCGCCCAGGAACTCGGGGTCGCGCGCGGCACGGTCTCCGTCTGGGCCGCGCAGATGCAGCTCCCCGAGCGAACCCGCGGACGGCGGCGCACCTGGGCCGATGAAGCCCAGCAGGGCGCGTGGGACGTTTGAACTGCGCGTAGCGGGAGCGCTACAGTGCGGACGCCCCTTCGGCGGGATGGACCGCCTGGTGGGGTGCGCTCCTGCCCGTCTCCCGGACGTCGCGTTCACCGCGACGGTCCACGCTTACGCGTTGGGGACAGGAGTACCGGGGTCGATCCCTTGCTGCCACGGACCCGGGGCAGCACGGTTCCGCCCCGGAAACGGAACGCCCCCTCTGCCGCGAGCTGGCCGAGGGGGCGTTCCGCGTTCCCGGGCGGGTGGCGTCAGGACGAGGTTGCCCGCTTCCCGCGTGTCGCGCGCGACGCCCAGGTCCCGTCCTCCCGGAACTGCTTGATCTTGGTGTTGAGGTAGGAGCGGTGCATGCCCAGAGCCGCGGCGATGCTGGACTGCGTGACGGCCTGGCTGTCGATGAGGTCGATGATGGCGCGGCCGAGTTCCGGCCCGGCCAGCGGGGTGAGCGTCTCGGCTTCGGCGGCGGTGATGTCGCGGTCCGGTACGAGGCGCCAGACCATGCCGCGCTTGTCCAGGGCGTCCCGTCGCGGGGCGGGGATCGTGCCGGACCTGGTGCCGTTGTTGATGTTCCGGTAGTAGGAGATCGCGGCGCCCAGGCGGTACCCGCCGCTGTCGGTGTAGTCCTTGCGAACGGTGGACAGGTCGCCGTGGTCGGCGCAGTACCGGTCGCAGGCGGCGAGGAAGTCCAGCCACGCCTGGTCCTTGCGGTCGCCGAAGCTGAAGCCGAGCTCGGCGAGGGACTTCTCCTCGGCCGGGTCGAGGGTTCCGGCCTTCCACTTCAGGCGGATCTTCTTCAGCCGCACACCGAGCGGGTACCCGGAGATGTCGGTGTAGTCGGCGGGCACGTCGAGGTGGCCGTGCTCGCGGCGGAAGGTGACGCACGCGCTGTAGAGCTGCTGCCAGCGCAGGTCGCGGGTGTCCCAGATCATGCCGATGTCGTCGAGGGCGGCCCGGACCGCGGTGGAGACCCGGTGGGGGGCCTGGCGGACGCTGTTGACCTGGGATCCGAGGCGGTACCCGCTGGGCGAGATGTACTTCTGCGGAACGGCCGCGTGGCCGTGGGTCTTCTTGAACGCGGCCAGTTCGGCGACGAACCTCGTCCACATGCTGCCGGTGGTCCTGACGTCCCAGACCATGCCGATGGAGTCCAGGGCCACGACACGGTCCGGACGCAGCCACCCCTTGCGCCGGTGCTGGCGGGCGTTCTGGATCCACACCCCGAGCTGCGTGCCGTCCTCGGTGACGTGCGTGATCGGGACGCGGAGGTGCCCGTGCTGCTGCGCGAACTCCCGCGCCCACCCGTAGCCGTGCCACCACGACGAGGTGGTCTGCTTCACCACGAGGGCCCGGAGCTGCCGCAGCATCGTGTCGCTGCTGCCCGCGGGAAGCTCGATGGTGATCCTGCCGGGCAGCTGCGGGTTCGACGAGGTTTCGTGGGACCGCTGCGCGTCCAGTTCGATGCCGAGGGTGTCGTCGTGCGCGCGCAGCGCCCGTACGACCTGCCACAGCACGCGGAAGTCACCGGGTTCGAGGTCGCCGACTTCCTCGGTGGAGTCCGGGACGACGATGGGCACGACGATCGTGGCGGTGCCCTGCTTTCCGCCGGAGCGGCGCAGCGCCCGGCCGACGGCCTGGATGATGTCGACCTGGGACCGCTTGGGGTGGGTGAAGGCGACGGCGTCGACCGCGGGCACGTCCAGGCCTTCGGTCAGGCAGCGGACGTTCGTCAGGACCGTCCACCCGCCCTCGGGGGGTTGGCGGAGGCGGTCGAGCGCGGCCTGGCGCTGGGTGTGCCGCATGTCGCCGCTGATCCGCTGCGCGTGCAGGACACCGTCCGGCCGGTCGGCGGGGGGAAGCCGGCGGATCGTGGAGCCCATCGTGGACGCGAACTCCCGGGCGACGTCCAGGCGGGTGCAGAAGGCGATGATGCGCCGTAGCCCGTACTGGGCTGCGGCCTTCCCGATGACGGCCTGAGCGGCGAGGGTGCGCAGGTCCGGGGCGCCGGCCCGGTCGACGTACTCGTGCTCTTCGTCGGCCAGGAGGTCCATGATCTGCTGTTCGGTGATGCCCATGACGACGATGCGGTAGTCGTCGAGGTAGCCGTCCTGGATGGCGCGCACCCACGGGTACCGGTACAGGACGGGCCCGAACACTGCGGGGTCGTCCATCGACATCAGGCCGGTGGACTCGGTGCGGGCGTCCTCCACGCGCGGGGTGGCGGTCATGAACAGCCGCCGGCGGCACGGCATGGCCTGGTCGGTGACGATGCGGCGGGTCACGAAGTCCTGCCGCCCGGCGAGGTGGTGGGCTTCGTCGAACACGGCCAGGTCCACGGTCGCGCCGATCGCGTGGAGGGCTTCGCCGACCCGGTAGGCGGAGATGTACGTCGACACCAGCAGGCGCCGCCCGCGGGCGTTGGTGAGCCACGCGGTGATGGCCTGCGGGCTGGTGGTGACGTCGGCGGGCACGTCATCGACGTGGAACGAGGAGTCGGTGACCGTGTCGTCGCTGCACACCGCGAGGACCGAGTCGACCGTCGAGAACGTCCGCCAGTCGGAGATGAACTGGGCGACCAGCGCAAGGGACGGCACGAACACGGCGATCAGGCCGTCCCCGGGAAGGATCCGGTCCGCGGCGGTGATCGCCATCAGAGTCTTCCCGGCGCCGCACGCGGCGTGGAGCTGCCCGCGGCCGCCGTCCGCGAGGCCAGCGTGGATCGCGTCGACCGCTTCGGCCTGGTAGGGGCGCAGCGTGACCGTCGGCGGAGCGTGCGGGGGCGTCACAACATCAATCCTTTCCTGGGCGAGCTGCTGAGCGCCGGACACGGGCTCTTCCCTCCGGGTCCTGGAAGCCCTGGGGCGGCTACGGGCATGCCGGGTCTTCCACGGGGGGGCCAGCGGGGGCGTGTCGGCTGGCGGAGATTCCGCGGCGGCCGGTACGGAAGGTCAGACGAGGGGGTAGTTCGAGGGCTCTGACCCGGGCGGAAAGGGAAGCCAAGCTCACCCCGAGGACGCTGGCGATGTCCTCCCGGGAGCGGCTCTTGTCGGGCCACAGTTCCCGCAGGAGCTTGTCCTTCTCAGGCGTGAATACCGATGGCTTGGTGCTGGCCCGTAGTTTCGGCGGGAGGGCTGCGCGCAGGCGGTCGTGTCGGCGGGCGGCGTATCGCAGCGACGAGGAGTTCGCTACACCAATTGCCCGCGCGACAGCAGCTAGGGAGGTGGTGGGGTCGTCCTCCAGCAAGCGGGCGGCGTGGTCGAGGAGTTCGTCGGGAACCTGCCGAGTTGTGCCCTGGGACGCCTGGTCAATCCATTGCAGGACGGCCTGCTCAGCTGCATTGAAGAGCGGGTCGTTGTGCCGGTAGCTTACGAGGCCGGAAAGACTGGTGATCTTGGACGCTTGCAGTGCAAGCGGGACGTCACCGCCGGTGCGGATCAGCGCGGCCAGGTAGTCCCCGAACCGTGCAGCCCTCTGGACGGCCTCGGGGTAGCCGTCGAGAGCCGCGCGTAGCTCTCCGTCAGTGCTGGAGACCCCTGCGAGCAGGGACGGCGTGACGCCGGCGGACACGGCGGCCTGGTCGACGTCGCGGCCTGTCCGCAGGAGCCGCAGGACGTGCTCGCGTTGCTGCCCGGTCAGGCCGCGGCTGTTGCGGAGGTCGGCGTTGTGGGCGGTGCGGCACCGACGGCAGCGCCCGCCGCGGCGCCACCCGGTCGGCGTGCCGCAGTAGTCGCCGCCTTCGGCGCACTTCACGGACGCGGTGCTGGTCACGGTTTGCGGATCCCTTCTCGCTGTCACAGGGGGCTGTCACCCTGCGGTGGGCGGAGTGTCGCCACCGGGAATGATCGGGCGCCGAGCATCAACTGATCGCCTGAGGATCGGTCGCCAGGAGCCGGACGGGCTTGGCCGGCTCGGTGGCCTTGCGGTGGGCGAACTCCCAGAACCACATGAGGCCGAACGTGAGCGCGACGCCGAGCAGCACGGGGCCCAGACTGGAGGGAACAGAGTAGTCGGCGGTATTCCGGTAGCTCTTCCAGACGCCGCTGGCCCCGGCCCCCGCCACCGCCATGTCCATGCCGATAGCGATGCGTGCCCACACCAGGCGTACCACCAGGAACCGCGTGGACATGTTGCCCTCGCCGCCGGAGGATCGGGCGACGGCATCTTCCGCGGCTACGTCCAGGGGCGTTTTCCCTTTCCAGGCGATCCTCATGGCCTGCACGGCGAGCAGCACCGTGAGGGCCGCGAGGATCAGGTAGACCGGGCCGGCGTGGAAGACCGTCGGGCCGATCATCATAAAGCCGATGGCGACATACATGGTGTGTACGGGGCCGCACCACCGGTGAGGGCAGCGCTTGGTGGGGGTGTAGGGCTTCTTCGGGGTCTTCACAGGTTCCTCTTCGGTCGGCGGCAGCAGTGCCGGGGTCAGGCGTCGTAGGTGACAACGACGGTGGTCTGCTGGGCGACTCGGGCGACCATGGCGCGATGCCAGGAGGCGGTACGGCGGGGCGTGGGGTTGGTCGCGAGGTAGTCCTCGTCGGTGCGGTACACGGTGACCTCCGGGACGGGCCCGGTGGCGTAGGCCTCGGTCATCTCGGCGGTGAGATCGGCGGCCGCGGCCGCGGTCTCGGTCTCCAGTGCGCGCAGGGCGCGGGCGACGCCCAGGGGGATGTCGTACTTGCCCTGCTCCCAGTGGCGGACGGTGCGGCTGCTGACGCCGAGGTGGTCGGCGAGCCAGTCGCCGGTCAGGCCGAGAGACTCGCGCAGGACCCGGAACTCGGCGTCGCTCATCGGGGCGGTGGCGTCCTCGATGAGCTGGTCGCGCAGGTTCTGGAGGTACTCCTCCAGGCCGTTGACGACCGCGACTTTGCTGTCGCTGATGTTGGCGAGGTCGCGGGTGATCTCGGCGGCGATCTCGTCGAGGCGCTCGTCCGTGGTGTCCGCGGTGATGTCGTAGTCGTCGGCCTCGGAGCCGTTGACGGCCCCGTCGATGTCCCACACGGCGACCTGGTCAGCCTCGTCGAACGGGCCGTAGGAGTCCGTGCTGTCGGAGCCGAGGCCGAGAGCCTTCTCGATCTCGTCCTCGGCGGCGCGGGCGTCGTCGCCGAGGCGGGCAACGTGGTTGTTGCCGTCCCAGACCTCCTCCCAGTCCGCGAGGATCCGGTCGGCCAGCGGCATCAGCTCGTCCATGACGCGGTTCGCGGCCTTCGCGGTCAGCCGGGGAATGCCGTAGCGGCGCTCGAAGCCGTGGCGCACGGAGAACGGGACTGCGTTGCCGACCTCGGAGTCGTAGGTGGCGAGGACGGTGCCCGTGCGCAGGTCCAGTTCGATGTACGCAGGCTGCGGCTCGCTCTGCCCCTGGTACTGCCGGTACAGCCCGGCCGGCTCGTCCAGCTGGATGACGGTGGTGGTGTAGTCGCTCATGATCCGAGTCCTTTCGGATGAGGGCTGGAGCTTGTCTCCGGCCCGGTGGGGTGGGTGCTGTGCGGAGGGAAGTCAGGCGTTGGGTTCGACGGTGGCGATGTACTCGTGGTCGTTGGGCGCTTCAGGGACGAGCCCCCACGGTCCGACGGTGCGCCATCCGGCCTGCTGCATCAGCAGCTCGGCCTCCTTCATGGCGTCGTACACGTCGCCTTCGCGGGCGTCCACGCTGGTGACGGCGTAGAAGACCATGTTCCCGTCGGTCTCCCATATCTGGATTCTCCGGCCGTCCGGAGTTGTTTGCGGCACCATCACCGTGTCCTCCATGATCAAGACATCCATGCGGTCCGTCTCCAGGAACTGCGGGTCCTTCGTGATCCAGGCGGTGAAGTGGGCGCTGTCGGGGTTCATCTGCGGATGTGCCTTTCGAGGAGAATCGCTGGCGTCAGAGCGCGGCGATCGCGGTGCGGACCCCGCTGGTGATGAGCGCGAGCAGGTCGAGCTGGGTGCGCTCGCCGTCGTAGTAGCGGATCTCGTACGCCTTCGCGTCGTAGTGCCTGAAGTGCAGCTTGCCGTCCGCGGCGTCGAACCAGACCTTGTCGACCGCGCCGAGGAGCGCGCCGGCGCGGCTGTTCGCGATGCCGCGGCCGCCGATCGCGGCGTAGGAGATGTTGCCGGTGTTGTAGCGGTGGATCTCGATCCCGGCGAACTCGGCCCAGTCGTTGAGGTAGACGCGGTCCATGCCGTTCTTCTGCCAGCGGCGGCCGCCGATCGCGGTCATCGTCTCGACGGTGAAAACGACGGGCCTGGTGCGGCGGGCGGTCTTCAGCGCGCCGATCGCGAGGCGGTGGGCGAGGGACGCGGCGTCGATGGCCCAGCGGCCGGCGTGCTTGGTGGCGGTGACGACGCCGCGGCGGCACCATGTGCGGACGGTGTCGGCGGTGACGCGGGCCTGGGCGGCGGCGGTGTGGGTGTCGAGGTGGTTCATGACCGGGTCCTTCCGGCGAGGTCTGGGGCTGTTCCCCTGACCAACACCCACATCGTACCTTCCTAGATTAGGAAGCGTCAAGCGCCTTGCGCGCCCGCGTGAGTGGGTGTCCATCGGGACGCGTGCGAGGTTCCCAGTATTGACAACCCGCCCTACTCTCCCTCGTCGGCGAGGCGGGCGTCCCGCTCGTTGTTGGCCCGCTGCACCATCGTCAGCAGCACGGTCGCCAGATGCAGGTACTCGCCCTGGGAACGTCTCTCGGCGGGCGTCACCGCGTCCCACCCCTGTACGTGCCACGCCATTCGGTCCGCGAGCGGCACGTCGGGCATCTGCTCGACGGCGGGCTGCTGGTCCACGGGTGCTCCTCAGGTTGGGTGGTCCGAGGGTCCCAGGACTGTGTCGCAGCTATGTCGCACGCGGGGTGGCCACCCGGGGAGGGCTCCGCGGTCGTGCCGGCGGCCGGGAGCTGCACGACGACGGGCCCACCACCTGCCGTTCGGGCCCTGCGGCAGCCGCTGCACCCGGGCCGGGCGCACCACCGCGGTCCCGTCCTCCCGCTCGACGAGAACATTCCGCGGTGCGGCCGTCCCGGTCGTCACGTACGGCAGGTCCACGTACCGATCGCCCCCACCCGGCCCGTACCGAACCCGCACCACCACCGGCACCCACACCTTCGGGCCCCGGTTCTCCCAGGACCGGCTCCGCGAACTGTGGGCGGACGAGAACCTGACCACCACGCAGATCGCCCAGGCCGGCGGGTACGCGCCGGGTGCCTGGCGGCCGAAGGCCCATACGGTGACCGCGCGCTCGACGCCGTGGCGGTAGCGGTGGTAGTCCGCAACGGCGTGCCGGAGGAACCGGGCGACGGCTCCGGCGTACGGGCCGTCACCGCGCTCGTCGTACCGCGGCCCGCACGGGTCCTCGCGGCGGCGGGCGTTCTCCAGGAGAGGGTCGGCGAGCAGCCGGGCGAGTTCGGCGTGCCACCTCGACAGCGCATCCGCACGGCCGCGGAACGCGGCGAGGAGGTCGCCCCCGCCAGCCGCCAGGCCTTCCTCCTCGGCGTCGAAGTACGGGCGCACGCCCAGCTCATCGACCCGCACCTGGTACTTCATGGGGCAGCCTGGCGCGAGCTGCCCCCGGCGTCCTAATCCAGTACGGCCAGTGCCGCCAGCTCTACCAGACCAGCGTGGCGCCTCCGCTCGGGAGGCGTCGACGACGACGAGCTCGACGGCCCGTCTGGTGCCGGCAAGCGAGTCCAGATGCTGCTCGATGACGTCAACGGTCAGGTCGGACCGGGAGCGGACCAGCAGCCGGGGCAGCGAGGGCGGGGCGTCCCAGCCTGGAGCGAAGGCGTACGTGCTGACGTCGGCGGCCGCCACGTCGACGGCGAGGTCGCGTCCCGTCCAGGCCTGCTCGGTGTCCGGTTAGGAGGCCGTCGCATCAGCCAGCGCTCCGGAAGCGGCAGGCCCTAGTCGTCGCCCGGGGCGAGGTGCGCGTCCTGGTCCTCTTCGCCGCCCCGGCCGGGCGGCGGTGGAAGCGGGACGAACGAAGGCGGTTCGTCCGGCGTCGGCGGTGTGTCCGGGACACCACGCACTACTTGATCGACATCATCCTGATTGCCAGGTTATGCGGGAGTCATATCGAGATCGGTGCATGATCCGGTACGCCGCAAATCGTCTCCTGCGTGATCCGCGTCACTTTGCGGGTGGAATCCGATCGCCCCTCCTGGAAGGGCCGGGCAGTCGTCACAGCTCACAGGGGGTCAGGTATCCCAACTACGTTACCGATCGTGTTACTTGATGATCACTCAGTGATTTTCGTGGGCGACTGATGAGTGAAGGGGAGGCGAAATCGCTTAGGTGGGTATCGAGGCACCGGCCTCCGGCGCGGTTCCCCGCGCCGTCATCCACATGACCGGACCGGCGGGGCGATCCGGACGGAGGCTGATGTGACCGATGACGTTCCGGACCGGGCTGCGCCCGCGTCCGACAGCGGGCAGGCCGCCCTGGGCGCGCTCGCCCCGCTCGAGCTCGACTTCCAGGCCTTCTACCTGGTGCACCAGGAGATCTTCCACAGCTACGCGGAGGTCAACCTCGGCTTCCCCGGGCAGGCCCGCGAAGCCGTGCACGAGGCGTTCCGCGAAATCCTCAGCGGCTGGAACGCCCTGCTGCAGGAGGGCGAGATCGAGCAGCAGGCCTGGGGAATCCTCCGCCGCACGGTGGCCCGGTACCTGGAAGCGGGCAACCGCCCGACGGCGCTGCTCGTCAACGGCCCGATCGAGCGTGCCAAGGCGGCCTCGGCGATCCTTCGGTCCGCACGCGAGCGCCTGGCGCTGATGGACGGCTCCCGCGGGCTGTACGTGGCGATCGCCGACCTGCCGCCGCGGCAGTTCGACGTCGTGGTCCTGCGCTTCGTGGTGGGCTACCCGGCCTCCCGGATCGCGTGGCTGCTGGGCATCGACGAGCGCACCGTCGACTACCACATCCGAAAGGGCAAGGAGCGGCTGCGCGTCCAGCTGGGCCTGCCCTCCGAAACCGACACGAGGGGAGTACGCCCGTGACCGCGTCTCTGGATGAACTGCTCGCCAACGCCCTGATCCCGACGTCGGCAGCGAGTTTCGACGTCGCGGCAGGCCTGCGCCGGCTGGCGGACGAGGCCAGTCCCGAGGGCCCGCCTCCCGAGGTGGTCCGCGCCGCGCAGGCCAGGGCCAAGCTGTCCGTGGTGTGCCAGTGGGCACTCAACGCGCCCGGCGCGTCCCGGCACGTCGAGCAGCTGGCCTCCAGCCTGTCCGAAGACGAGATGTGCCCCACCCCGGCCGGCGACCTCGACCTCGAAGGTGCTCTGGTCTTCGCGTGCATGCTGTACCAGTCCGGTCAGCCCGAGGGCGCCCAGTTCTGGTGGCAGCTCGCAGCCGGCGCCGGGCACGCGCTGGCCGCGTACGCCCTCAACCAGTACCACCTGGTCCTCGGAGAGACCCGGGAAGCGCAGCACTGGTACCACCAGGCCCTCAGCGCCGTGGAGGACGCCGCCGTCACCAACGGCCGGGTCGAGACGTTCCTGACCGCACTGGGGGCGGTCGCGACGTACGTCGGCCGCACGACCCCGACCAGCCGCACGAGCCAGGCCCTGGCCGCCGAGATCGCCCGCCTGGCCTCCGGCTCGTCCTACGGCATCGTCAGCCCGCCCGACCAGCGCCTGGTCGACGAGCTTACCGAGCAGCTCGCCGGAGACAGCCGCTCCTGACCCTGACCCGCAAACAGCAAGGAGCCCTGGTCCGGCCCCCGGATACCACCCCATCAGGCCGAACGGGCTCCTCACCCGGCATCCCCGAACAGAGGAACACCGCTATGAAGAATACGTCTGCGCGCCCCTGGGCGTACCGGTTTCGCCGTACCTGTACCGGTGCGGCCGCGTGGGCGCGGGCCCGCCGCCGGGCGGCCCTGGCCCAAGTGCTGCGCGGGGCCTGCTACGCCGTCGGCAGCGGCGCCGTGGGTCTCGCCGTGGTGTGGCTGGAGCACCACGCCGTCTGAAGCAGCCTCCCCGGGCCGCCGCCCCGCGGCGGTCCTTGGGTCCCCCTCCGGCTGGCGCGGCCCGCGGCTTTGGGTTCAGCTGTCAGCTGGCCTCGTCGTGCAGCCGGGCTCAGCGGGCGCGGGGTGGGACCATCCGGGCGTGGAGCAATGCGGCGCGGGTCAGTTCGGTGCCTTGTGGGTGTTCCTCGTTGAACAGGGCGGTCAGGCCCTTCGGGGCGTCCCAGTGCTGCCGCAGGCTGACGATGGCACCGAGGTTGTCTAGGAGCTGGTCGACGACGGCTGCCGCTTCACTGGCGCGGTCGCCCCACCCGTCTCCCCACCACAGGTGCTCGAACGGTGTGCAGGGCGCGGGGTGGACCTGGCCGTCGCTGGTGGTCACCCACACGGCATGGTGCAGGACGACGGAGGCGAGCTCCGCGCCGCCGGCCGGGAGGGACAGCGGCGCGTAGAACCGCCACCTGGGCTTCGGTCCGTGGGTGCGCAGCACGGGCATGTCTGTGAGCGGGTCCACGAAGAACGCGTCGGCCTTGACGTCCTGGGCCAGGACGGCGTGGGCGGCAGTCGGGTCGCACATCGTCAGCCTCCGCGACCACCGGTCGCTGACCGTGCCGTCCTGGACGGGGACGTCGGTGACGGTGCCGAAGGGCAGCAGGCGCGGGTCACGGCCGGAGGCGATGTCCAGCGCGGCGACGGCGTCGGGGTGGGTGTGCAGCGCGATCTTGTGCCAGCCCTCCCGAAGAGCCCGGCCGTCCCCGCCGCTCGGCAGCGGGTGGTTGCGGGTGTCCGGCACGGCCCCGGCAACGATCTGACGGGGCCGCGGTCCGACTTCCTCCTCGCAGAAGATCTCGACGTCCTGAACGGCGTTGTCGATCTGCTGGTTGCGGATGCCGTTAGCCATCTCCGTAGCAGCCGCCTGCGAGGCCGCGTCCAGAGCGGGGTTGGCCGCGGCGCGACGCAGGGCCCGTTCCCGGTCGCCGACTGGAGCCTCGACCACGGCCGGAGCGGTCCCGGGCTTCCACGAGCGGATCAGGCTCGTCAGGCGGAGCAGGGGCGGCCACCAGGGAAGCTTCTGGCCGACGAGGTCCGCGACGACGCCCCAGCTCGCCTCGTACTCGATACCCGGGTGCGCGGTGTCGGCAGCAACCAGCGCCGGCCCCCACGGCCCCACGTCGCCGTACAGTGCGCACACGGTGACGACGCCTTCCTGGTTGCCGCTGCCGGCGACCGCCGTCGCGACGTCGGTGGCGGCCCGCGAGCTGTCGCAGTGTACGACCCGGATCACGCCGACGTCGGTGCCCCAGTCCTGGGCGGGCCCACGTGGCGTGTCCCGGTAGCCGAGCCAGCGACCCGGGGACAGGCCAGCAGGCAGGGGGCGCAGCAGCGCTGCACCGCGGTGAGCGAACTCCGGGGTGCGAGCTGCCCAGCCGTAGACCTCCTCGGCCGGCCACATCTCCTCGGCGTCCTGCTGGCCGAAGGTGCCGTGCGCCTTCTTGCCCGGTGCCGGGAACTTGTCGTACTGGCGGGACAGCCGCCGCATCCTGAAGGTGCTCACGCCCAGTAGGCGCTGGACCTCGGTCCTGGTCAGCTCGCCGTGGCCGACGCTCATACTGCTGCTCCTCACCGTCTTTGTAGCGAAGCCGCTCCGGCTTCGGGCAGATCATGAGGCCGCTGGCTGGACGGCACGCCGGATCCGTCTGTTCTCGCCCGATTCCTCCTGTGGTTTGGCCGAGAAGCAACCGGCCAGGTACGTCCTCGGTATCGCCGCAGGTTCAGCGCCGCGGCGCGGAGGCACCGGGCTCACCGCGCTGCTGCCCGATACGGAGCCGGAAGCCCGTCGACCGTGCGCTCGCACGGAGCGCACCGCCCCGACTCCGGCGGTACGCCGTGGAGCCTTCGGCCGCACGAGGACTCCCGGCAGGTCCACGCCCGGACCGCGGTCGGCTCCGCGTGTCCGCGGACCAGGCGCAGCATCAGCTTCTGCCCGGCGGCGTCCAGGCCCTCCAGCTCCGGCTCGACGAGCAGGTCGCGGGTCTCCTCCGCGCACAGCGGGCACAGTCCGGAGATCCGGTCCGCGGCCGCGCGCCCGCACCCTCCACCGCACGCCAGCTTCTTGGCCGCGGCGGTCTCCGCATCGGCCGTGGTCTGGGCGCCGTCGCGCAGGCGGGCCTCCTGGAGGGCGGTGTTCGGTCCGCCCGGGGCGGCCCGGTTCGCGGTCGACGCGGCGAGCCTTACCGCCCGCTGCTCGGCCGCTTTCGCCGTCTCCTCGCGCAGCCGCCGCTCGACCTCGCGCCGCCGGACTGCCTGCGGCGCGTTCGGGCGGTCCGCGGCCACCTCGGCGGTCACCCGCTCGCGCAGGGCCCGCTGGCCGGCGATACGCGAGCGGCACATCTCGCATGGCAGGCCGGTGTCCATCCGGGTCCCCTCGTCGCACCGCGGGTGGGTGCAACCCGCGCCGCCGCGGGGCAGGCCTCGGCGAAGCAGCCATCCGACCGGGTCGCGGACCTGGTCCGGGCCGTCCTGCACGGCCAGCCGCCGCTCCAGCCGCGCGGCGAGCAGCTGCACCGCGCGGTCCGGGTCGTCGGCAGCCGCGGTCACCGCGGTCAACTCGCGGCGGAGCGCGGCCACGACCAGGCCGCGGGCGCCGCGATGGACCAGGCGGTCCCACAGCGCCGCGGCCGGAGCCACCACGGCAACAAGATCATCCGGCGGTCGGGGCACCCTCCCCCGTTGCTGGTCGTGACCTCGTAGCTCCTGCTGATGCACGCGGCCGACCGCGCCCGCCGACTGCTCCGAGCAGCCGGCGCCCGAGTATGCCGGCTGCGGCTCGTGTCGGTGGTTCACGGCGGGGGGAAGGGGTTGCTGCTCCCCGCGCAGCGGGCCGCCGGACGTACCGGCGACCTTCGGCCGAACCGGGAGCCGGTCCCCCGCACCACCGTTCACGTCCTTGTGCGCGCGTTCCGGCAACGGCGGGTATCCGTACGCGGCTTCGCCGGAAAAGCCACATCCAGCAGCACCATCACCAACTACCTCCACCACAGGTGAGTGGTGGGTGTGAAGGCCTGCCGTATCGCCGTGCGCGCTCTGACCAGCACCTTCGCGAAGCACGAGCACGGTGACCTGTGCTGTTGCCTCCGGTGCCGCGGTCTGGTCCGGCCCTGCCGTATCGCCGTGGGGGCAAGCACCCGCTGCATCCACGCCTTCGTCGACCACGCCCTGGACGTCACCGGGGACCCCGTCGGACTGCTCGCCGCCGTCCAGCGGACCCGGGTCGTCCGCAGACGCTCCGCCCCGACCGTCGCCGTCGAAGTCCTCGTGCGAGCTGGCGTCATCCGTGTCCCACCCGGCCCACCACAACTCCGTGCTGACGCCCCCGGCAGCGGCTACGGCCTCGGCGAAGCCGGAGCAACGGCTGGGCGCGGGCACACCTTCCTCCGGTCCGGCCGGCAGCTGGCGGGCCTCGTGGCTCCGTTTCGTGAAGGACACCCCGTCGGCGTCCGCACTCCCTGCGGGCGCCGGCCCGCCGCGGTGTGCCGCCCGCACCGCGGGCAGCACCAGCCGGGTCCTGCCGTCCGGACGGCGGACCCGCTCCACCAGTCCGGCATCAGCCAGCCGCCGCAGCGACCCGGCCGCACCGTCAAGTCCGCACCCCAGCAGCCGCGCGAGCGTTGTTACCGCCCGTCCGTACCGGCGTACCACCGCACCGCCGCACAGCCGCACCCGGCCCTGCTCGGAGGCCTCAAGCAGCAGTAGCAGCAGCGCGAGCCGGTCGGTCGCCGCCCCCCGACCCGTACGAGCCCCCAGCAGACCTGCCTGGCCCGCCCGCCCGTCCCGGTACGCGATCGCCGGCCGCATCACCGCGTCCACCAGCCGCCACAACACCGCCAGCTCGGTCCGGCTGAGCGCCAGCGGATGCCCCACCACGCCCCGGGCCGCGCGCACCGGCACGACCTCGAAGGCAAGCAGATCGTCCTGCCCGTACTCCCCCGGCACGTCCACGACGTCCACGACCGGCGACCGCCGCAGCACCGGCATGACCGCCGACGCCGTCTGCGACAACGACAACCCCAGCCACTCCCCCAACCAGCGAGAACGCATCAGCACCCGCGGCGGCGTCCCCCCCGACGGCGTCCGCGAGGCCAGCACCAGCACCGCCAGCCGGACCGGATCCGGCGCCCCCTCCGTCGCGTCCAGCAACGCCCGGACCGCGCCCGCGAGCCGGCCGCGCATCTGCCGGCCGAGCACGAGCGGATGTCCCGCCGCACGTTCCGGCACCGGCCCGGCCTGAACCGGCACAGGACCAAGACGCGACCGACCCCGCCGCGGACCCGGCACCCGCCCAGCGGCAGCTACCACCGCAGCCGCGTTCACCGGCCCGCCCGCAGGGTGCTCGGGGCCGGCCGGTGCAGGTCTGAGGCGACCGGGGCGCTGCCCGGGAGGTCGGAATGCGTCACATCTGCGGCAAGCCCGAAGCCCCTCACCGGCGTGACAGCCCGCAGCCGCGACGTACGGCTGAAACAGCACAGGGCGGTGCCCGGAGGTGTGACGTTCACCACCTGGAAGGGCCGGTAGACCCACACCGATGGCTGAAACGAACCCAGGTAAGCACGCGGAAACTGGCGCGCGCGCACGACAGCATGCAAAATAGCGGTGCTCCTTGCGATACCCGCGAGGGCGCACAAAGCCCCCGTGGGGCTAGCGAGTGAAGTTCGAAGGTCCGACCGGCTGCTAACCGGGCGGACGTTCCTTCGGAGGGGCCTACCTCCGGTGGAAAAAGGGGTGATCAGCCCGGAACGGTGGGGACCGTCCCGGTGACCAGAGCCCCGGCGGCACAGCCGCCGCAGACCTTAAGTCATCCCGGCCCCCTCACCACCAGAGGTGCGGGCCGGGATGATCTGCATCTGGGCACCACGAACACCCCGGCGAAGGACCAGCAGCCGGTCAGGACTGCTGCCCCCACGGCGGGGTGCGGTGTCGTCGGCGCGGGGTACGGGTACCCTGATCACGTCGGCTCCCTCCTCTGGGTAAAGGGTGCTCGGCATCGGCTCTGGACCCTGCCCGGGGTCCGCAGCCGCAGTGGCCCCTCCCGGCTTCCCCAAGCCGGTCTGATGGGGCCACTCTCATTTTTGTTCAGTTGATCAATGCTGGTGGTCACTGTACCGCCCAGCCCGCCACTCTGGGTGGGCGGGGGCGTGACGTGTCGTCACGAACGGTGCGGGCGCGTGACCGTCACCCTCACCTCGGCGGAAGCGAAGTGGTGACGGTGACGGGTGGGGTGGGGTGGGGACCCGGTTGCACATCCGAAGGTGTTCCTTGGGCTCCTCGAAGGTCGCGAAGGTGCGCCACGAACGCTATAGCTTCGCTGACCTGGCCGTAACGAGCCTGGAGTACGTGCCCAAGGTCAGCTGCGACCATGGCCAGGGAAGGCAGTGAGCGACGGTCAGCACTAAGCGCCTTCTCGCCATATGCGAGCGCTGTGTCCAAGTCCCCCTCGCGGGCAGCGACGACTCCAAGGGTCACCCGGGCCTCGGCGATACGCATCGGAGCACGCTCCATTCCGCTGAAGTCCGTGCTCGCCCGGATCACCTCGCTGGCCAGCTGCTCGGCGAGACGGTTTTCACCGACCTTACGTAGTGCGTCCATCCGGTAGAAGTCGTACTTCCCCGGGTCCACCACGAAGTGGTTGTCGATGTTCTCTGGGTACGGCAGCCGCTCGAGCAACTGGCGGCCCTTGTCGAGAGCCACTTCGGTCTGCGTCCGGTCCCCGAGCCGCGCCCACGCCTTCGCCTGCTGCGCGTACAGCTGCGCGGCCACGGACTCGTTCGGCGCCACGGCGACGCCGGCCTCCGCAGCTGCGATGACGCCGCGGTAGTCGCCACGGGTCAGTGCGAACCAGGCACGCATCTCGTGCGCCCACCCCTGCACGCTCAGCTCCCCAGCCTCCTGACCGAGCATCAGCGCGGCCTGCCGGGTCGCCTCCGCGTCCCGCGGCCGCCCGGAGTCGTACTCCACGCAGCCCACCAGCAGCGACAGCTTGCCGGCGAGCGCGATGATCTCGCGGTGCTGCGCCAGGCTCACCCGCTGGTGCTGCAGACCGACGACCCGCGCGAGCCACGCCTTGCCCTCCAGGAGCAGCTGGTCGGCGGGCATGTAGGCGTACTCGCAGCACAGGCGGTCCGCGGTGATCCGCAGCGCGTCCAGCGTCGCGGTGTCGACGTCCGACGCCCGTAGCCGGGCGATGATGTCCACGGTGTCCATGCCACTGACCTGCAACACCTCTGCGCGGCCGTCGCGGCGGCCGCGCTCGGGGAAGAACGCGCCCGTGGTGGTGCCGAAGGTCTGAGCGATCGCCGACCGGTACTTCGTCGGCTGCGCGTCCCCCGCCTCCCAGCGCTTCCATTGCCGCAACAGGTCGTGCTCGCTGACGACCTGGTCATCGGGGAGACGTGCCATCAGCGCCTGCACCGCATCGGTCTGCGACCAGTCGCGCGCGGCCCGCTCCTCAACCATCCGGCGTGCCCAGTCAGGACGCTCATCCATGGCTTCTCCTAACCCCGACTCGTCCAGCGGCGCAGCCTGTACCTCAGCACGGATACGCCCGAGCGAAGGCCGCCCTTCTGCGGCCGAGGATGGCACGGCTTCTTGATCGCGCGGAGGTGACAAGTAGCGGTGACATTTCGAATGTCACCAGCCGATGTCACTTTCCGCAGACGCACCATCCGAGCACGGTCATGGTCATCAAGTGCCGGGAGTTGCGGGCGGGAGGTAGCAGTCAATGCGGGCCACCATCCCCGGAAGAGCGGGCGCGACGGAGAGCCGCCAACACGTGCTCTGGGTTGCCGTCGTAGACGATGTGCGGTTCATCGTCGGCCGGCGGGGCGAATCGGCCCGCGTGACGAAGCAGGTCTTCCTCGCTGAACTCGATGCTGTTCGCGTCGATCAAGGACTGCTCGTTGCGCTTCTGGATCCTCGCCCAACGCACCTCGTGCGGCACCGGCAGGTAGATGAGGACGGGGTCGCCGCCGGCTTCCAGCGCGGTCGCTGCCCAGTGCGCCCGCTCTTCCCGAGTCCAGAACCCATGGTCGACGACGGTGTCGCGTCCGGCCACCAGGAGCTGCTGGAGCTCGAGGGCGATGTCCTTGAGTACCGGTGCCTCCCTGACCAGGAACTCACCGCGTGGAAAGTCCCTGCCGTAGTGGCCGTGGCGACGGAAGACCTCCTCGTCAGGGCAGAGGCGCTGAAAGCCGGCTTCCTGCAGCGCGCGGGCGAGGGTCGTTTTGCCAGCGCCCTGGAGCCCGGACATGAGGACTGCGCGGGGCGCGGGGTTCGGTCGGCCAGACAGAGCGGCGGAGATGCTCGTGATCTCGGATCGTCCTTCCAGGGACAGTGTGTCGGCGTTCTCCTCGCGCAGGAGCTCACCGAGGCGACGCTCAAGGCAGTTGACCAGGGTGTCGTCCAGCAGCGCAGCACGAGGCGTGGTCACTGGACGGCTTCCGAGGTCGTCTTACGGGTGCGGCCCGGAGCACCCAGGTCCACGCCGTACTCGAGCAGCTCGCCGTCGGCATCCAGGAAGCGTGCGGTCAGCACCAGGATCGCCGCCACGGTGTCGGCCTCTAGCTCCAGGAGCTCGAGGTCCTGTGGCGTCGCGATGCGGGCCGCTTCTTCATCAATGCGCTTTACGGCCTGGCGTCCCGTGGTGCGAGCGATCAGGTCCAGGGAAAGGCCGCCCTTGAGACGCGCGCTTCGTGCCAGTTCGGGCACGACACGGGCGAATTCCGCCGGGATCCACGACGTCGAGTGGGAGACGATCCCGTGATCATCACGGTAGACCCGACTGCGGCGGATCACGTCGTCACCAGGCGAAATGCTGAGCACGTGCGCGACGTCCTCAGGAGCCGCGACTATGCCGGCTGTGTGGCCGGACGACTTCTCCCCTGCGCCCCAGGACGACTGCGTCTTGCTGCTCCGGTCGTGGCGCTCCGCTCCGGAGGTCAGGGAGATGGGGCGCGCCAGTACCTCGGTGCCGACGCCGGGAATGCCCCGCACCAGCTTCTCTTCACGCAGCAGCCGCATCGCACGGTCAGCGGTCGCGGTGCTGACATCCCACTCGGTCGCCAGCGCCTTGATGCTGGGCAGGAGGTCACCCGGCGACAACGCCCCGGAGCTGATCTGGCCACGGTAGTGGCCCGCGATGCGTGCGTACGGCGGCCGATTGTCGGCTCGGGGTGGCCCGGACATGTGCCTTCGCCTCCTTCGACTCTCACTAGGTGCCTCACTATACCGCTTGACACCTGAGGGTACCTGAGGCAACCTGATGTATGTAAGACCTCGGTGATCCCGACGGAGCGCTGAGTGAGCGACACCGCAAGACGCAGGAAGTCCGTCCGCTCTGTAAAGAGGCGGCCGGGGTTGATGGCTCCACCAAATCCCCCGGGTTCTCGACTTCCTGCTGCACCTCGCAGCGCTATGCGCTGTCTGTCCGCCACGGCGCCGGGGTCACCCGCGGCCTGGCGGGCGGAGAGAGCACCGCGACGCAGCCCCTCCCCTTTCGCACCTGAGGAGATCCCCATGTCCATCACCGCCGCGATGCCCACCGCCAAGGAACGTCCCCGCCGGACCCGTACGAAGCGGGTCAGCACCCTCCCCGCCATCAAGCTCTCCCAGCTCCCGCCGTCGCACATCGACCTCCGCGACCCCCTCAAGGCCGTCGTGGTCTGCGAGGACTGCAAGACGTGGGTGCCTGTGACCGGCATGCAGAGCAAGGTGCAGAAGCTGGTCCCGCACCACACCGGCGAGGCCGGCGTCGCCGCCGCGATCCACTGCCGGAGCAGCAACCGCCGTGTCGAGTTCGACATGACGATCCCCGAGTGGCACCAGGCGCTGACCGACGCGGTCAAGGACGCCTCCAGCCGCCGGGCCACCGCGGTGCTGCCCAAGGCGTTCAGCCTGCAGACCGACCGGACCCTGCGCGCCCGCGCCGAGCGCACGCCGGCCGGGCGCGTGGCTGAGTGGAACGCAGTGCTTCCCCGTGTGGCCGACGCCGACGCGAAGCGCCAGACGTTCCCCGCCGGCGACGTCCCCGCGGAAGGCCCCTCGGTTCCGCTGGACACGCTTCACCCTCAGCGGCCCGCGCGCTGACCCTTCCACCCGGACGAACGACCACGGCCCCGGCCGCCCGCGTTACGACGGGCGGCCGGGGCCGTGGCTGCTCGTACGACAGCCACACCCACATCGCACCAGCCAGGAGGCTCCAAAGGTGCAGAACGTCACGACCGCTACCCCGACGGACCGCTCCGGCACCGTGCGCCGCCTCGTCTCGGCGGAGGACGACCCGCTGTTCGACGCGGACCACGCGCGGTGTCCCTCGGGCACCGCGCGCCGCGCGTCGATCACGGTCGCGCAGGTGGAGGAGATCGCCCGCCGGGCGGTGCGCAGCACCTGACCACAATTCACGAACGCGACGACGGCCCCCGGGGCGCAATCCCGGAGGCCGTCTGCGGTCGCGTTGAACCCCTACGAAAGGACACGACGTTGAGTACCAGCGTAGCCATCACCGTGGCCGGGCGAGTCGGAACCGAGCCCGCGGCCGTCCAGGAGCAGCGGCTGCCGCAGCTCCTGGACGCTACCCTCGCCGGCGCCCTGTGCGCGTCGACGGCCCCGGGCATCCCGGCCGCCGCCGACTGGTACCGGGGCGATGACGAGCCGGCGGTCGAGTGGGAGTTCCGCCGCAAGGATTTGCTGTCAGTGTGCGAGGCTTGTCCGGTACGAGCGGCCTGCGAGGAGTCCGCGCTGCGGCAGGGCGAGGGCAGCCAGCGCCGGTACGAGGACATGGTGCGCGGCGGCCGGACCGGCCCGGAGCTGTACCAGGCGCGCCAGGACCAGGCCGGCCGTCTGGCCGTGGCCCGTACGGAGGACGCGCGCGCCGCGCGCGAGGAGAAGGAACTGCACCGCCTCACGGTTCAGCTGCGGCTGCTCACGCTGAAGCACCGCGACTCCCGCTCCGACTCCCACGTCAGCAGCAAGATCCGCGAGACGGCCCGCGAGCTGCGGGCGATCCGCGCCGCGCGCCGCTCCCGCTCCGGCTGGAGCAACGCGGCCTGAGCCCAGCCCACCCATCGGATCCCTGCACCGACCGTCGCCCCCATCCTCCCGGCCTGCCCAGGCGCGGGGATGGTGGCGGCGGGGGCCGCAGGGCCCACACGACGAAGGCCCCCGGTAGCCGCCGGGGGCCTTCACCAGTCGCCTCCCCATCCACTCCTGAACAAGGGATTCGACCTTGAACACGATCGTACCGGCGGCGATGGCCGCCGCCCCCGGAGTACCGCACACCAGCACGCTGCACGCCCGCCGCCTGGCCGTCGTCGCCGGGATCCTGGAGGACATCGAGCGCGAAGACAACGAGCGCGGCTACGAAGACGCCGAGGACACCGCGTTCTGGTCCATCGTCGGCGCCACCCGGAACGACGCCTGCCCCATCTGCGGCCTGTGGTCCTGCAGCCGGGCCGGCTGCGTCGGCGGGCAGACCGCTCGGCAGCTGGCCCCGGTCGGGGCGTCCGGCCAGTGCAGCGTCTGCTCCGGCCGGTTCGACGACTGGAACGGCGGCGTCTGCGACGCCTGCCGGGCGTTGGGCCGCTGATGCCGGACTGGACCCTCAACGGCGACTACAGCCACGAGCCCGAGCCGACCCCGCCGCCCGAGCAGCCGGCCCCTCACAGCGAGTCGCCCGGCTCGGGCGAGTAGCCCTTCTCCCGTCAGGATGCCCTCCCTGTCTCACATAGCCCGCGCCCGCGCCGTGCAGTACCGCGCGGCGCGGGCCCTCGCCGCGCTCGGACCCGCGCACCCGGCCGTCCGCGCCCTGCTGCTCGCCGCATCCGCTGCGGCGAGCAGGGCGTGGGAGGCCGGCCACCGGGTGACCGAACTGCACCTCCCCCTCGCACCGCCGCGCCGTCCGTCTCGGCCTGCGCCACACACCCGATCGTCTGAGGAGTCATCCATGACCAGCTCCTTGTGCACGCACACGCCGACCTGTCCGACCGCCGACAGCCCGGACCGGGAGGCCGCCCAGACCGTGGCCGACCACCCCGAGCAGGGCTGGAGTCTGCTGTGCAACTCCGTCCTGGTGTTCGAGGACACCGGTGAGCTGCTCCCCGACGGGCAGATCATCGCCCCGCACCGCCCGGTCGGCGGTGACCAGTTCACCGCCGCCGCCTGATCCGGTCTGCCAGTTGCCTGATCCGCCCGACGCCCGCCCGCTGAACCCCGGCGGCCGTGCGTCGGGCGGTGAAGGGGAGCCGGACAGCCCGTGCTTCGCGCCCACCGGGCGGGAGCCTTCCCCAGTTTCGAGCCCGCCTCCCAGCGCTTCGCGAGACCGGCCGCCCGACTCCCGGGCGGCCGGTCTTCTGGTGCGCCCGGCGGGTGGAGCTGGTGCCCGTTTCGCAGACAACCGCGCCCTGCGGCCGCCCTTTCGGGACCGCACCCACCGCGTTTCGAGAGCACTGTTCGCAGTTTCGACCACGCCCTGAACGACCCCCTCCGGAGGCACCCATGACGATCACCGAAGTGCCGCAGAGCGCGGTACCCGACACCCCCGTTTCGATCCCATCGCCCACCGCTTCGGCCCCGCCGGGGCCGGTTTCGCACGGACACGCGCCGGTTTCGGGGACGGAAAGCGGAACCGGCGCCAAGTCTTCCCCGCGCAAGCTGACCAGCTCCCAGAAGCGGGCGGCGGTGGGAATCGCGGCCGCCGCGCTCGCCCTGGCCGGCATCGGCTTGTACCTGTCCTTCGGCAGCGTCGCGGACTTCGCCTTTCACCAGCTGCGATTCCACTCGCTGCTGCGGGGCCGGCTGTTCTCCGTCGGCGTCGACGTCGGCATCATGGTGATGATCGCGATCGACCTGCTGATGGCCTGGCTCAAGCAGCCCGTCGCCTGGATCCGCTACCCGGTGTGGCTGCTCACCGGCTCCACCGTCGTCCTCAACGCCGCCTCCGGCGCCCCGAAGGGCAAGTGGGAGCTGCTGGACTACGTCGCGGCCGGCGCCCACGGCGTCGTCCCGATCCTGTTCATCACGGTCGTCGAACTCGCCCGCACCGCCATCAACCGGGTGGTGCGCCCCGACGACCGCAAAGAGGAGCGAGACGCGATCCCGCTGGTCCGCTGGCTGCTCGCCTTCACCGCGACCGCGCGGATCTACCGCCGGATGCGGCTGTGGGGCGTCACCTCCTACCCGGAGATGGTCCGCCGCGACCAGGAGCTCATCGCCTACGAGCAGTGGCTCAGGCGCAAGCACGGCGGCGACCTGGGCAAGGCGACCGAGGACGAACTGCTGCCGATGACGATGGCCCCGTACGGCTACACCGTCGCGCAGGCACTGGCGCTGCCTGAGCAGCAGGAACGCGACGCTGAGAAGCGGGCGGAGGAGGCTGAGCAGCGGCGCCTGGACGCGGCCACGCGCCGGGAGATCGCCCAGAAGAAGGCCGAAGCCGACCGGCTGGAGGCGCAAGGGCAGCTCGAGGCCGTCCGCGCCCGGGTGGATGGTGAGACCGGCCAGGCCCAAGCACACGCACGAGCCCAGGTCAGCGCCGCGCAGCGGGCCGCTGAGCTGGAGGAGGCGGCGCTGGAGACGGCCGTCATCGCCGAAGCCCGCGCCCGCCAGTCGGAGGCAGAGCGCAAGGCCGCCCAGGAGCGCGAACTCGAGGCCGAGTCGGACCTGCGTGCGGCCGAGCTGGAGCGCCAGGCGGCGCAGAAGCGGAAGGAGGCCGCGGAGGCCGACCGGGTCGCCGCGACGGAGGCGCAGGCGATCGAGACCCAGGCCATCGCTGAAGCCCGACAGGCCACTGCCGAAGCGAATCGGGTCGCCGCCGAAACCGAGAGGGCCGCTGCCGAAACGCGCCGCCGCGCTGCCGAAGCCGACCGGCTCACGGCGGAGGAGAACGAGCGCCAGGCGCTCGCCGACGCGGGCCTGCAGGAGGCCCGCAAGCGTGAGGCCGAAACCGAACTGGCCGCAGCCGAAGCCCGGCTGGCCGCGGCCGAAATCGAGCGGCGCGCGGTCGAAATCGAGGACGCCGCGAAGCTCACCCCGCGCGAGCGGGCGGTCCGCAAGGTCGCCCGGATGATCCAGGAGCAGATCGACGGACGCCGCGGCGAGGTTCAGCTCGCGGACATCCAGCGCGAGTTGGCGGTGTCCTCCACCGACACCGCCAGCAAGTACCGCCAGGAGGCCTTGGACCTGCTGCGTGAGGGCTACCGCCCCTGAACCATCCCGGCCGGCACCACTAGTGAAGGCCAGTCCAGCCCTCCGTCAAAGGGCTGGCCTGGCCTTCGCTGCGACTGCCGGAAGCAGCCGACAGCACCCACCCAGTACACCAGGAGGAATTCCCGCCGTGAACAGCAACAACGACCCGAATCACGCACCTCTGCGCGACGTGGCGCAGAACCCCGAGGCAACCGCCCGGTACCTGGCCGATGTCCAGCGGGTCCTGCTGGACATCGGCAACAACCTGGAGACCCTCGCCCTGGAGACCCGCGTCCACCTGCGCAAAACGCACGTGGAGGGCGACCGCTGGTACCACGCCAGGCTGCGCGCCAGGCCCGTGGAGAAGGCCCTCGGGGACGTGCTCAAGAGCCTCAAGAACCTCACCGAGGGCCTGGAATCGAGCGCGTACAAGCGCCGCGCCCACGACGAGAACGTGGCGAATACCGCCCACGAAAGGAAGGAAAAGGCGCTGGAAAAGAGCCGTAAGAACGCCCCGCCGATTCCGGCCGCTCCGCCGAACCCGCCGCAACAGGGTGCACCCAGCAAGAATGTGCGCTACAGTTCCCCTACGTCGATTTACGACCTGCCTGACAGGAACTCGGCGTGACCCGCCCCCTCAGCAGTGCCGAACTCGCCGCAGAGCGGCGCCGGAAGTGGCTGAAGGAAGAGGCGGAAAAAGCCCGCGAATCTCGCGGCGAGCTGGGGCAGATGGAATTCTGGCTCCGGCTGGCACGATCCCGGATCGCCAAGGACGTCAAAGCCGGTCGGCGTGATGTCTGGGTCGGATTCGCGATGGTCTGCCAGTTGTTCATCACGGCGCTGGACCAGCGCGTGGCGGGCAACGAGCGGATCTGGGCCGACCTGCTGAAGTACGCGCAGCAGGTCGTGGAGCGGCACCCCCCGCAGCACTGAGCGTCACCAGCGAAGGCCCCGCCGGGCTCCGGCGGGGCCTCGCGCGCGTAAAGCGTGCACACGTGCACGTGCACGCGCGTGCACACAAGAGCCCACCCTGTGTCAACCCCCTGGAGGGAGGTGCACCGTGTCCGACGACCCCGAAGGCGGGCAGGACGGCGGGACCCTGGTCCGCGGCCCCTGGACCGGTGATTCCTCGTACGTGCCACCGCCGATGCTGGATTACAGCGACATTCCCGAGGCCCCGCCGGAATCTCCGGAAGAGACCACGATGGAACTCCCCCGCGTCCCGGCGGCGCCGGACCCGGCAACCGCACTGCGGTCGGAAGGAATTTCGGCACCGGAAATCGAAGAAGTCGGCAGTGAATACGGGGAAAGTGAATACGCCCAGCCCCGTTCATTCGCTGACCGCCTCGGTGACTGGCTGGAGTTCCGACTGCAAAGGGCGCGCGCTCTCCATGAGAGCGAGGGCCCTTTCCGTGAGGCGGAAATAGCGCGGAAGGTCGCGCTGCTGGAGGCCCGCACGGCGCAGGAAACCGCGCTGATGGAGCAGAACGGCAAGTTCCACGCCGCGCTGATGAAAGCGAAAGGTGACAAGGCCGCCGCGCGCGGCAAGGCCGGCGCCGACCGCGCGGCAGCACTCAGTGCGGGTGCGGGGACCGACAAGGGCACCCGCACGAAGTCCGGCGCAGGCGGGGGCGGCACGGGGCCGTCGCGGAACAACTCCGGCGGCACCGGCGGGCGCTCCGGCTCCGGATCACCCGGTGGCGGCACGGGCGGCAGAGGCGGCACGAAGGGCCCAGACCGCCCCTCTGGCGGCCGCAACGCCTCTCCCGCCCCCGACCGGTCGCCCGGGGGCGCCAGGGGCGGTCAGGCAGGCTCTGGCGGCTCCGGGCGGGACAGCGGCGGCGGGCGCAACCCGGCCTCCAGCGCCCGTCAGGAGCGGGCCCGCGGCCGCCAGGAGCGCGCCGGGCTCCGGCAGGCCGGGCGGCAGGAGCGCCGCACCGCCGGTCACGCGGCAGACGTCGCCGACCGCACCAACGACCGCGACCAGACCCGCGCCCACCGGCAGCAGGCGTGGGAGGACCGCAGGGCCAGGCGTTCGGAGCGGGACGCGGCACGGCGGGCCAAGCGCGACGCCGGCGCGGGACGGACCACGCTGGGCCAGGCCATCGCCGAAGAGGCCGAGCGGCGGTTCACCAAGCGTCGCGCGGACGCGCTCGCCGACAAGGACGCCAAGCCCGCCGCTCAGAAGGTGAACCTGACCAAGAACACCAAGCCCAAGGGCAGCAACGCCACCGACCCCACCGACCCTGCGGACGCCGCGGACAAGTCCGGCAGCCCCTCCAACCCTGGAAAGGGCACCCCGGCCTCCGGCGCACCGGGCACTGCGGGAAAGACCGCCGGGAAGCCGTCCGGCGGAACGAAGAAGCGGCGTCGGCGGCGCCGACGCACCACCGGCACCCGCCGCCGGGCCAAGGCGCGCGGCAGGACCGGTCGCACCGGGCGTACCCGCCGCGCCCGGAGCGACCGCGCCAAGGCCTGGAAGGACCCGTTCGGGCCGGAGAACGACGGGCCGACGGTGGAGTGGCTGGGCAGGCCCGCACCGGCGCCCCCGCCCGCCGGTGCGGGCGACGACATCGTCGACGCGGTCATCGTCGACGACGGCGACAGCCGCCGGGCGCCCTCGAGCCCGCCGCCGGTCACCACCGGCGTCCGAGGGCTGCCGCCCGCCCCCGAGCGGTACTTCGCGCGGCCGGGCACCACACGGCCGACCGGCCGACCCCGTACCGAAGGGAGCAGCGTGAGCAGCACGCAGGTCACCAGGCGGTCGCGGCAGGGGCCCCTGGCGGCCCAGCACCGCACGGACATCACGTTCGACGACTACCTGATGGAGATGGCGAACATCGCCATCGGAGCCGCCTCCGACCAGGACAGCGCCGAGACCCTCAGCAAGGCCCTGGACAAGGTCGCCAACGCGCTGCGGGCGATGTCCGCCGACCTGATCGGCGACCACAACATCTCCACGGCCGTCACCGACCTGATCGCCAACCTCGCCGACTGCGCGGACCGGATGAAGACCCAGGCGCAGCGGTGCGCGACCGAGTGCGGGCTGGCTCTGGAGGCCGCCAAGCTCGCGGCCGCGATGGTCGCCCGCGTCTACGGCCAGGACATGGCCGCCAAGGAAGACGCGGGCCTGGCCCACGCGTCGGCAGCCGCTCACCACGACTGACCAGAAGGGAGCACCTGATGCCCGCACTTGTCCCCCGCAACGGCAGCGACGCCGCCGTCAGCGACGACGACAACCACTACAAGGCCGTCCAGGCCAAGCTCGCCGCGCTCAGCCGCGCGCTGGACGATGCCGGCCTCGACCTCGAGACGCTGGTGGTAAGCGTCCAGGCCAACGCCAAGCGCGCCGAGGACGCCGCCCGCGACATCGCCAACGCCGGTCTCGACCCCAAGTTCGTGGAGCTGACGAGCAACGTCTCCGTCGCCCTCGGTGGCGCGGCGGTCCAGGCCCGCAAGCTGCAGGACACCACCACCGAGACCGCCACCGCGGCCCACGAGAGCCGCGCCACCCACTCCAAGCTCTACGGCGCGCTCGACGACATCCGCTCCAACCGGCGCGAGAGGACGCCCAAGCCCGGGTTCTTCGCCCGCTGACGCCCAACCCCACCCACCCCCTTGCCACGGGCGGCCCCGCACTCACGCGGGGCCGCCCGTGCCCGTCTCCCGAAGGAGCAGCTGGTGACCACGCCGCGCAGCGTCGTACTCGAGCGCCTCGCCTACACCCTCGCCGCGCCCGTGCTGGCCGTGGCCCCCAACGCCTACTCCGACAGCCCCGTCAACACCGTCGTGCAGCTGGCCGGCGCCGCCGGGATCGGCGGCTGGATCCTCGCGGCCAAGAGCGATGAGCCCGGAGCCGGACGCAAGATCCTGCGCTGGTCCCCGCTGGTCCTGGCCGCCGCGGTCGACGTCGCCGCCCGGCACACCCCCGGCTTCGGCCCGTACTGGATGGACGCCCTGGCCGCCGCCGCGTGGGCCGGGGCCGGCTACCTGGTGATGCCGTTCTCCCGGCACGCCCGCCGCCGCCACCGCCCCGCCCTGGCCGCTCCCGCCCCCCACCCGGCGCCCGCCACCACCCCGCAGCCGGAGCCGGCCGTGCCGGACGACGGAGCCGACCACCTCACCCGGCAGGTCCGGATGCTGTGGGAGGCCGCCGGGATGCCCGCCCGCACCCACGTCGTCAGCGTCAGCCGGCACCTGTCGATGCGCCACGACCTGACTGTGCTGCTGCGCGCATCCGAGCCCGGACGCCCCATCACCGGCCTCACCGAGGCCGCGGTCGCCGCGGCGTTCGGCGTGCACGCCGACGACGTGCACCTGGCCGACGTCGCCGTGCAGCCCGGCCGCCAAGGCGGGCCCGGCTGGATGGAGGCCCACATCACCCCCGACGCCAACGCCCGCCGCCGCACCGAGCCGACCGACGCCGAGCGCTGGACGGACCGGATCGGCTCCCCCAAGGGCGGCGCCCCCGGCTCCGTGCTGGTCCACACCAGCCGCGACAGCGACCGCGGGGTCACGTTCTACCGGGCGAAGATGGCCGACTCCACCGAGACCCCGCGCGTTGACCTGGCCAAGGTCTGCCGCGGCCTCGGCCTGCCCGAGGACGACTCCTGCGTGTTCGTCCTCATCGACGGGGCCGAGTTCCTGATCAGCGCGTTCGACACGCCGCCGCTGTCCGCGATCTTCCCCGCGACCCGCGAGCTGCTCACTCCGGACGCCAAGGGCATGTTCGTATGCGGGTTCAGCTTCACCGGCCAGCCGGTGAAGAACATGGTGTTCCAGCACGACAAGAACGCCGCGTGCCACGGCATGATCCTCGGAGTCAGCCGGTCGGGTAAGACGCAGTATTTCGCGATCAACATGGCCGCGCAGTCCCTGGCCGGCCAGGTCGTGTGGCTGTCCACGGTCCGAAAAGACGAGAAGACGACCGTGCTCGGCCGGTACATCGACCGGCAGGGCTCGAACGCGCTGTGGATGGCCCGGCAGCTGCGCGCGGCCAAGGCGCTGTGCGAGATCCGGGCGGACATGCCCTGGCCGCACGACGGACAGCCGCACGACTACAAGCCCGGCGACCCGCGCTGCCCCTACGCGCAGCTGAACGTGTACGCGGATGAGTACATGACCGCCGCGCAGGACGCCACGTTCGGCGAATTCATCCAGAAGGACGGCGACGACCTGACCGTCACCGGGCTGAAGTACGGCGTGGGCTTCGACGTCGCCGGGCAGTCGCCGTTCGCGCACAACGGGTTCAGCACGGAGATGAAGGACAACCTGCGGCAGAACAGCAGGCCCGTGATCTTCAACATGGGGTCGCCCGGCGCCACCCGCAAAGCAGCGGAGGGCACCATGGAGAACCCGTACGACGTGCCGACCATCCCGGCCCGCTACTCCCGCACCGAGGGCTCCGCGATCGAACGGGCCATGCGCGGCGAAGCCGACCCCGAGAACGGTGTCAGCACCGGCGGTGTCGCCGTCATCGTCCTCGACAACGGCCGCGCCGTCCTGATGCGGTCGCTGTACGCGGACTTCGACACCGATCTGTCCGAGCTGTTCCCCAGCGAGGTCAACCGGCTCACCGACCACGAGATCAGCGAGCTGGAGAAGCGCGGCCTGTGGTTCGACTGGAACGAGCCCGTGCGGCCCGGCGAGTTCTGGCCCGAGCCCGAAGAGGACGACGGAGACGGGGACGGCCGCTCGCGGCGGCGCGGTGGCGGCGGCGGGAAGGGCGGGGGCGGCAAGCGCGGCCCCGCCGGCGGCGGCTCGCAGAAGGTCGGCTCCGCCCGCGAGGCGCTGGACGCCATCAAGTCCCTGACCGACGCCTGACCAAACCCATCCCAACACACGCTACGCGGGGCCGGCCTCGAGCTGGGCCGGCCCCGTCCCATCCCGAAAGGAGTGCCACTCACCGTGGCCCTGTCGATCTCCGCCGCCGTGCTGCTGGGCATCATCGTCTTCGTGCTGCTCAAGGGCGGCTACGTCCGCGTCGGCTCCGCACTGACCTGCGCGCTGTTCGGCTTCACCCTCGCCGCGACCGGCGCGGCCCCGGCCATCAACACGGCCCTGGCCCCGATCGCCGGAGCGGTCTCCAGCCTCTGACACACCGCCGAACCCGCCCCCCAACCAGCTGTAAAGCGCCGGCATCTGGCGCATGCTCTTGTCGGGCCCCATGACGACCACGGGGAAAGGCACGGGCATGGCACACCTGCACTACACCTGCTGGGACTGCGGCGAGGAAAACGTCCTCCAGGGCCGCGGGTGTGACTGCTGCGACCTGGTCGAAGTCCCCGACGAATGGGACTGCTGGAACTGCGGCGCGCTGAACTACACCCCCGACGACTAGCGCACCCGCCACCACAACGACGCCGAAGGGCGCCGCCGGAAGACGAACCCGACGGCGCCCTTCGGCGTTCCCACCCCCGCGCCCTCCCCGCCATCCGGCCGGGAGGGCGCCTCCGCATCTGCCCCAGATGGAGCCCGCCATGACCTTCGACCCCACCACCTCCCGCCCGCTGTCCGACGCCGAAGCCAAGGCGGAGGCCGAACGGATCATCGCCGCCGCCTACCAGCCGCAGCCGTCCGTCCCGACGTTCTACCGCGACGACAGCCCGCTGCCCCAGTACGGCACCACCCCGCCCGTCCCGCAGGAGGACCGCCGCATCGTGCCCGGGTGGGCGGCCGGCATCGCCGTGGCCTCCATCGGCGCCGGCGCCGGCATCACCGGCGTCGGCTGCGGCGCCTGGCTGGTCCTGCAAGGCCTGGCCTCCGTCACGCTCTACGGCGTGCTGCTGGTGACCCTGCCGTTCGCGGGCGCCGCCATGGTCGCCACCGCCATCCGCGGCGCGATCAACCAGGCCCGCTCCGCGGTCACGAAGAACGTGACCGTCTACGAGGGCCCGGTCACCCAGAACACCGAGATCAACAACACCAGCACGACGCGCGGCATGTTCTTCGCCCGCACCCGCAACGACGTCCACTGACCCTGGGGACGCCCTGCCTCGCATCCGATACCCCGCCCGAGAGGCCCGGGGCCTCGGATGCGGGACAGGCCGCCCCCGGGCGCACCACCAAGCCGACGCACTTCCGGCCCCGGGCTCCCCCGGCCCGCACACCTCACGAACGCCGCATCGACACCCCTGGAGTTGCCCCATGCCCTCCCGCGACAACATCCCCGGACAGCGCCACCCCGAGCCCCGCTACCTCCCCGTGCCTCTGGCGAAGCCGCGGCCCAAGCAGCCCCGCTTCGCCGTGATCCGCAGCCGCTGGACCAGCTCCTGGCGCGACGGCTTCCTGCACGACCGGTGGGAGGACCTGCGCCAAGCCCCGGAACTGGGCTGGCACGGCATGGCGAACTGGCTCAAGGCGTTCCTGGCGGTCGCGGGCGCGTCCGTCGTCGTGCTGCTGTTCAACGGCGCGGTCGACATCGTGTTGAACGCGCTGCACCAGCTGCTGACCGCCGCGCCGCGCGTGCAGGTCGGCACCGACACCTCCCACGGCGTTTTCGCCGTCGTCGACCAGCCGGTCCGCACCTACATCGCGGCCCACTGCACCGGCCTGCAGATCAGCGCCTCCACCGTCTACACGCTCTGGCAGGTCGTCGGCCTGTTCGGGCTGATCGGCGGCGCCTTCCGCTCCACCGGCGCCCGCCTGACGTGGACGGCCTGGGGCGCGGCCAGCATCGCCATGGTCCACGCCGCCGCCCCCACCGGCGGCCGCACGATCGCCACCGGCCTCGCCATCCTCGCCTGGACCGCCGCCTCCGCGCTCGCGCTGCGCGGCCTGAGCCTGCGCCCGGTGCTCTTCACCCACATCCACAACGCCGCGCCCGCGTTCGAACCCCACATCCACCTCCCCACCCCGGCCGCCCCGCTGGCCGACGACGACGCCCCGGACAACGTGCACACCCACCGGATGCACTGACCCGCCGCCCTGCCTGGTCCTCGCCGCTCCACGCGGCGAGGGCCGGACAGGCCGACCGGCCGAACGCACCACCCGCTGAACCTTCACCACACCGCGCCCCGCCGGCACCAGCACGACGCCGGCGGGGCGCGGCGCTGCCCACCGACGTCTGGAGGAGATCGCACGTGCTGATTCCCCGCCCGCGCCGCCGTATCGGCCGGCCCCGCCCGCAGCGTCCCGGCCCCCGCTACCCGCAGCGTCCTCAGCGGCTGCCCGGCGCCTGGGGCGCGTGATGGCCGACCAGGCCCACGGCGTGGTCCTGGTCGACGTCGACGTGCACGACGACGGGACCGACCGCTTCCCGGAGTACGACTGGAACACCGCGCCGAAGCATGCGCTGGCCACCCGCCGCCAGCTGCGCGCGCGAGGCCTGCGCCCAGGCGGACACGACCCGGTCGCGCTGCTGCGCTGCAAGAAGTGCACGGGCCTGACCCGGGATTGCACGCGCAGGGCGTGGCTGTACCGCATCGACCTCGCGCTGCCGATACGGCCGATGACCCTGGCGAAGGAGATCGCCCTCGACCGGGCGATGGAAGCCCGGCAACGGTGTCCGCTCTGCCGCCGGCGCTACTTCCACTGCATCCCTCTCAAGACCTTGGGGTCGTGCCTGGAGTGCGCTGATGGCACCCCGGCCGCGCCCGGCACCTACACCCCGCCCAGCACCCAAGACCTGGCGGCCTGAACCCCGCCCGCCCGCAAGGAGTACCTCGTGTTCCGGATCATCAGCCGCCGTGCCGACGCAGGGATCAACGGCACCATCAACGACCTCGCCGACCGCGCGGACTACTACCGCCGCAGGTGCCTGGACGCCGAAGAGCGCATCGCGAAGGCCCTCGAACTCATCTCCGTGACCCCCCAGGGAGCCGAATCCCTGCGGGACGTGCTCACGCAGACCGCGTTCTGGGAGGGCCTGCCGCAGCAGACCGCAACCGTCGACAACCCGGCTCCTACGAGCGGTTCCGACGTCGTCTGATCCAACTGCTCCAGCGCCCCGTACGGCCCGCCGCACCCGCGGCGGGCCGTATCCCGTTCCCGAACAAGGCCGGCCGCGCACGGCCCGCTCACGCACCAGCTGGCCGCGTGAGCGGGCCCCGACCCGGCGACGCAGGCCGGGACGGGCACCCGCACTCCGGGCGACCGCAGCACCGCCACATCGCCGGCCGCCCGCTCCCCCAACCCCTTCGAGATCAGGAGAGATCCCAGCATGCAGCATCGCCCCGCCGTCTTCGCGGCCCTGCTCTGCCTGACCCGCGCCGCCAGCGCCATCGGCGACTTCTGGGTCCAGAACGACTACTGCGCCCGAGTGAAGGGCGCCTCCGACGACCACCCGGTCACCTTCGAGGACCCCCGCACCCGCGAGAAGACCACGCACAGCACGGTCGACGGCCGCAAGGCGTGCCTCCACCACTGCCTGACCTACACCGCCACCCAGGCTGTCGTGGCCGGAGCCGGAGCCCGCGCGCTCGGCATCCGGGTGCACCCCGCTGCCGCGGCCGCCGCGCTGGCGGTGTCGTTCGGCACCCACTACGCCGTCGACCGCCGGGTCCCGGGCAACGGTTTGCTGGAGAAGGTCGCCGTCAAGACCGGCAAGGGCAACTTCTACCGCCTGGCCGACTTCGGCATGAACGGCGCGTTCCACCTCGACAACTCCTGGCACCACGGATGGGAAACGATTGCTGCCCTCATCGCCACCGCCAGGGCCACCTCGTGACCGGCCGCTCCCGCACCCGCCTGGACCGGGTGCGTGCCTCAGTCGGCATCGCGTCCCTGGCGCTGCAGCAACTCGAGGACGACCTGGCCGCTGACGACGTCGATGCGCCCGAGCTCGCGGCGATCCTGCACGAGATCGTCGAGGACACCGACCCGCCCGGCGGGTTCATCGCCGTCCTCGCGCAGCTGCTCAACGTCGCCGCGCAGCGAGCCGAGCAGGTTGAATTCGACCGCGCCGGCGATGCCTCGTGCCCGCTGCACGAAGCCGCGACCCTGATCATCGACACCGCCGGTCAGCACCTGCTCGGGGCCGCCCGCGCCCTCGATCCGCAACGAGACCCCAGGTGACCCCGCTAGTCACACGACCCTGCCCGAACGCTCTTCCCAAGCACACCTCGCGCCCCAGCAACCGTCGGTCCGAAGGAGGAATAACCGTGTTCCGGATCATCAGCAGCCGCACCAACGCGGGAATCAACGGCACCATCAGCGACCTCGCCGACCGCGCGGACTACTACCGTCGCAGGTGCCTGGACGCCGAAGAGCGGATCGCGGAGGCACTCGAACTCCTCGCTGCGATCCCCCTGAAGACCGAGCACCTGCCTGCCGTGCTCACGCAGACCGCGTTCTGGGAAGGCCTGCCGCGGAAAGCCGCCGTCTCCGCTGACGTCGACAGCCCGGTCACCGCGAACGGATCCGACATCGTCTGACCCCGGTCCTCCGGCTACCTGTACGGCCGCCGCGCACCGCGGCGGTCAGTATCCCGTTCCTGAAGGAGACCGTTCGTGCCCATCCCGAGCCTGCGCTGATCGCGATGGTCGGCGCCGTCGGCTCCGGCAAGCCACCGCGGCAGGGGCGTTCCCGCCTAGCAGGCGGCTGGAGCTGGACACCCAACTCCTGCGGGTCGGCCGCCTGGTCGCCAAACCCGGCCGGCCCGCAGGTCCACCCCCCCCACCAGCAGAAGGAGCACCCCTCATCATGACCACCCACGTCCACCGCGTCGCCCGCGGGCTCGGCGCCTCGCTCACCGAACTGGCCCTCACGAGCATCACCGCGGCCAGCGCCGGACTCGGCGGCTACATCGGCTTCGCCGCCGCCCCCGACTCCTGGGCTACCGGCCGGAGGGCCGCCGTCGCCGGCATCGCGGCGGTCACCTTCGCCGTCGGCCTGGAGGACCTCCTGGACGACGTCGTCACGCCGCTGCGCCGGCTCACCAGCACCCATCCGACCGCCCGGTACGGCACGGAGTCCGTCGCGCCTCCGGCCACCGCGTACGAGGGCCTGGCCCGACTCCGGGAGACGGCCTGCGCCGACTCCGCGCACCGCGCGGCCTTGGACGCCTACCGGATCGACCACGGCCGGGTGCTGCTGACCGACGGCACCCGGTGGCAGGGCTACCCCGACGGCACCGCCGTCTTCTACCTCGCCCCGGGCGCCTACCTGCGCTGCTGGCGCGACAGCAAGACCGACAGCGCCACCCCCAGCGTGGTCTTCACCTTCATCACCGGCCGCTCCGACAACCCCGTCGGCGTCACCGACATCCAGCAGCTCCAGGGCCTCATGGCCGACTACACCGCTCACACCGCCGACCCCGCGGAGACCGGTCTCACGGCGGGCTGACCGCTGACCGGCGCGGCCGTGCGGGCGCACCTGCTCCAGCGCCCGCACCTTCGGCGTGTCCGGCACCGCGATCGTCGTCTCCGCCGACCTGGAGACCTTCCTGGCC
Source organism: Streptomyces sp. NPDC004031 (assembly GCF_053604375.1). Classification (NCBI taxonomy): domain Bacteria; kingdom Bacillati; phylum Actinomycetota; class Actinomycetes; order Kitasatosporales; family Streptomycetaceae; genus Streptomyces; species Streptomyces sp. NPDC004031. Next base: position 70,014 of record NZ_JBSGHL010000037.1, read on the forward strand.
CGGCAGACCCATCGGTCGCCGGACAAGCGCCTGCCGAGCCACGTCGCCGCACAGCTCGCCGCAGCGCCCACGACGTGCGGCCGTTACCCGACAACGCCGGGCAGCACCTGATCTGGGCTGCCCGCACCCTCGATCCGCAAGGAGACCCTGGATGACCCCGCTGACCCACCCGACCCTGCCCGATACCTGCCTCCTGGTCCTTATCGGCGCGTCGGGCGCCGGGAAGAGCACTCTGGCCGCCACCTGGCCCGCTTCGCAGGTCCTGAACCTGGACGCGATGCGCGAGGCCGTCAGCGACGACGCGGGCGATCAGGACGCCACCGACGACGCGGTCGCTGCGCTGCACCTGATCCTGGAAGCCCGGATGGCCCGGCGGCGGTTCACCGTCGTCGATGCCACGAACGTCACTGCCTCCTCCAGGCGGCCGCTGGTCGCCGCGGCCAAGAAGCACAACATGCCCGTCGTCGCGGTCATCGTCGCCACCCCGGCCTCGGTGTGCATGGAACGCCAGCGCTCGCGGCCGGCCCACCGCACCGTCCCGGCCGACACGGTCCTGCAGCAGCACAAAGCGATGGTCCACTCGCACCCGCAGCTGAAGGCGGAGGGCTTCAACGAGGTCGTCTACGCCGACAGCCTTCACCGACTGCTGCCCTTCCTGGGGCGGCTGAGCGTGGCCCGCCTCGCCGACCTCGGGCTGGACGGCGGCCACGGCTTGGGCGACCTGCTGCTCGTGAGCCGCATCTTCGGCCCCGAGATCCTGCCGCTGTGGCAGTGGAAGGACGGCTCCGACCTCGCCGGCGGTGACCGCGTCGCGCAGATCCGTCTCGGTCAGCAGTGCCTCATCCTCGCCCTGCGCACCAACGTGGACGGCGAGGGCGACATCGGCTTCGACGTGATGCTGCCGTGCCCGTTCGACGACAAGTGCACCGGCACCGCCTGGGCGCCCGCCGACAACATCACCTGCCTGGCCCAGGCGCTGGACGGCGACCTGGACACCAGCGAGGACATCGTCTGCACCGTCCACAGCGGCTTCGACGACGCCGACCAGGAGGCCGACGTCCATGACGCGGCCGCGGCACACGAGATGCAGGCGGCCGACGCATGACCACCTGGGACCCCGAGGCCCTCCGGCGCGGCCGCTGCGGTGCCGAGCAGACTGCCACCACCGCGGACGACCACCTCAACCTGGTCGGCGCCCACGCCGACGCGCACGCGGTGTGGGACCGCCTCGCCCCCGTAGAACGCGACGGGCTCGTCGCGATCCTGCGCACCGTGCTGGCCGCGCCGGACCTCGCCGTGCAGCTCTTGGTCCTCGCCGACCGGCAGCAGCAACCGGCTGCAGGCGGCGGCGGGTGAGCCGCGCCGCCCCGGGACCGCACCCGCACCCGCTGACCCCGGCCGAACTCCCTGCCGGGGACCAGTGGTGCCACGGCTGCCCGGACTGCCACCTGCCGGTCCAGGGCGGGGCAGCGGGCCTGGCCGCGCACCGCAGTACCGTCCACACACGCGTCGGCGACCCACGGTGGCCCATCACGATTCACCCCGAGTTCTGACCCGGCGCGCCCACGGCGTGACGGACACTCCCTGCCGTCCCGGCCCCTTGGCCCGGTCCGAGCAACACCTGCTGGGTCTGCCACCGGCCCGCCGTCACCGAGTACACCTCGCCCGTCCGTGCGTTGCAGATGCTCGCGCGACTGCGCAGGCCAACGCAGGTGACCCTGCGACCACCGCCACCCTCATCACCGCCCACCAGCGCGCCACGTACGGCGACGCCCGACCTGAAGGAACCGCCATGACCACCACCCGCTACACCGCCGACGTCGTAGCCGTCGACCCCGCCGGCCGGGTACTGCTGATCGAGCGCAGGTGGGAGCCCTTCGCCGGGCACCTGGCCCTGCCCGGCGGACACCGCGACCCCGGCGAGGACAGCCAGGCAGCCGCCATCCGCGAACTCGATGAGGAGACCGGCGTGCGGGTGCACAGGGCCGACCTGACACTGATCGGCACCTACGACGAGCCCGGCCGCGACCCGCGAGGCGACTTCAGCACGGACGCCTTCCTGACCCGTGTCCCCGCCGGCACCGTGGCCGTGGCCGCGGACGACGCCGCGAGTGTGCGGTGGGTCGACCTGGACTCGGTCCTGAGTAGGGACCTCGCGTTCGACCACGCCCGGATTCTCCTCGACGCCAAGAACACGCTCTGACAGCCCCCACCCCGCACGCCCCTCAGGCCCCCGTCCCGCAGCAACCGCTGTGGGACGGGGGCTTTTTGCGTTCCCCGGCGCACGAGCGGCCGTCGCCCTATCCTGCGTGAATGCCGAAGGAGTCTCGTGAAGCCAAGCGGGCCAGGAAGGCCGCAGCGAAGGCAGCCGCGCGCTCCCAGGCCGCCCGCATCGTCACCGGTGAAGTTCCCGACTACCTTGCGCGGCCGTTCTCCCACGCCACGCCGTCTCCCCCCGCCGTGCGGCACAAAGTCGTCCAGACGCTGCCGCCTCCGCCGGTGAAGGCGCTCATCCCACCGTCGAACTCCCCGCTCCAGCCGCGGGAACGGGAGCACTACGCCGACAACGCACCACCGGTTTGGGTGAATGACGCTCGCCCAGGCCAGGCCTGACTCCCCAATTGGGGAGTGATGCCCGCAAGCCAGTCCTGGCAAGGGATCGGGGGTGTGTCAAGATGCGTGTGCCGCCCACCGGGCGGCCCAGAGCAAGAAGGAGGGGCACCCGGTGCTGAGCCAGAGCACACCCCAGGAGATCGAGCCGCCCGAGGACAGCACCGTCGTCGGTACGGGCAAAGGCGGCGTCGGCAAGAGCACCGTCGCCGCGCACCTCGCCGGCCAGTCCGCCGCGGACGGCCACCGTACCCTGCTCATCTGCGTGACCGGGCAGGACGACGACGACCTCGGCATCAAGCGCTTCGGCCGCGGCACCCACCCGACCGGCCCCCCTGCCGTCGACGGCGAGGGCCTGTACCGGGCGATCCACGACCGTGTCCCGCTCCAGCCGATCCGCGAAGTCCGACCGAACCTCGACGTTCTTCCCGGCGGCCCCAAGGTCGCCGAGCTCGCGAACCTCTTGCTGCTGAGAATGATGCAGGAAGGTCCCGCCGTCGTACTGAGCCTCGCACGGGCCCTCGCTCCGATCGCGGCGCTCTACGACCGCATCGTCTTCGACAGCGCCCCCGAGAACGACGCTCTGGAGCAGTTGGTGCTCGCCAGCGCCCGGACGTTGATCGTGCCGACACGTTCGGACGTATCGTCGATAAACGGCATGGAGCGCATCAGCCGGAACTTCATGGCAGTCAAGCAGCAGGCGAACCCGCATCTCGAGATGGCTGGTGCGTTCCTCTACGGGTCGAACCGCTCCGCGACCCTGATGCACGCTTCGGTCCGCCGCGACGTTCGGAACACCCTCGGTGACAGCACGCCGATACTGGAGACGATCGTCGGCTACCGCGAGGTCCCCGCGCGCAACGCCCGCAAGAAGGGCCTGCTGTTCAGCGAGTACGCGGAACTCCTCCCGCAGTCTGCAACCCCCGCGGATGTGAGGGCCGGCCGTGCCGAGGAGGCTGACATCGTCCCGGACAGCATCGTCCCGCTCGCCAAGGAGATGCGGGAGTTGAACCAGGAGATCCACGAATTCTGCAGGAGGGCGGCAGCCTGATGGGCCTGTTCGACGCCAATTCCCAGCAACAACCGGCTACCGGTGGACTCTTCGGCGGCCTGCCCGCTCAGGCTGCCGCCAGTGTCGTGGTGCAAGCGCTCCCCGGGACAACCCTCTCCTCGATCCCCGCGCCCTACGAACCTCATGGCGACGGCGAACTCAGCGACCAGGAGCAGCAAGACCTCGCCGCCTGCAAAGCCGGCGTAGACAACCTCCGCAATGCCTTCTGGATCGCCGGCAAGTCGCTGGAGACCATGCGCACCGCAGAGCTTCACCGCACGGAGAACCCCAACTTCGCGGAGTGGGTCTGGGACAACTGGGAGATTTCCGAAACCCAGCTCTACCGGCTCATGGACGAATGGCGCGTCGGGGAGGCCCTCGCCAACCTCGGTCACAAGCCCCTGGAGAGCCAGGTGCGCAAGCTGACCGAAGTGCGCCGCAAGACCAACGACAAGGTCGCCATCACCGTCTACGACACCATCGCGCGCTGTACGGATCGCGTCACCGGCACCCTGGTCGAGACGGTGGTAGACCAGCTCGGCCCCCTCCCCGCGGACGTGAAGCCGGCAGACATAGGACGCCGTGTCCGCGCGATCCTGAAGGAGCCCGCGGCTCAGGGCGGAGAATTCGATGGCGAGCGCGGAGCCGTCCCCGACATCAGCTCCATGACTAAGGATTCCAGCTCCTCCGGGCTCGACTCCCCAAATGGGGAGTCGAGCCGGAAGGCCGGTAGTACCAAGGCCGAGCCCCCCACCGAGAAGGACATCGAGCGCCTCCGGGCCACGCTAAACTCCCTCCAGGCGGCGGCCAAGACGATCAACAAAGCGGTCGCTCGCCGTGCCGTAGAGACGCAGCCCGACGTTGCGCTTCCCCTCATCAAGGAGATCGGGTCGGCTCTCCAGCAGATCGACCGAGCCGTTGCCATGCGCCTCCCGAAGCCCGAGTAGGCGGTATCCGTAAGAGCCGGGGTACTCCCCCGAACAGCTTGTGCTCGACGACCGTACGCAAATGGAAGGTGTGCCTGGTAAGCCCAGGCACACCTTCGGTGTTTCAGCGGGCGGTGGTGACGGTGATGGGGGAGTCGGGGCAGGCAGCGAGATCCTGCTTGAGTGCGGCCTGCTCGGCGGGGTCGATGCTCAGGCCCCAGCGGGTCTTGTCCGCGACCCAGCTGCTGACGTAGGTGCAGCGGTAGCCGACGGCAGGCGGAAGCCAGGTGCTGGGGTCCTGGTCGGCTTTGCTCCGGTTGGACTTGGCGGACACGGCGATCAGGTCGCGGGCGTCCCCAAGGTCGTTGGCGTAGGCCTCCCGCTCCTTCGCCGTCCACGCGGATGCTCCGGAGTCCCAGGCCTCGGCGAGCGGCACGAGATGGTCGATGTCGAGCTTGCCGGCATCGGTGAAGTAGGTGTCGTCGTACGTGCTGTACCACTCACCGCCGGTCAGGGTGCAGCCGGGGCTCTGCTCCGGGGCGACGAGCGCCTCGGCCTTCAGGACCTCCTTCCGGGTGTCGCAGCCGTCGCGGTCGGCGTCGACCCAGTGCTTGAAGGCGGTGCGCTGGTATCCGGTGCGGTCCTCCGCCTCGACCGGCAGCTGCGCGAGGGCGTCGCGCACGGGCAAGGTGATGGTCTGCCCGGCGGCGCGCGCCGTGGCCGGCGCTGCCGCGGCCGCGGAGGCGGCGGGGGAGAGGAAGCTCGCGGAGGCGGCCAGGGCGACGGACAGGGTGGCCGCGGCGGCGCCGCGGCGGGGCATGAGCAGAAACGTGATCATGCTCGGAGGTCTACACGCTGCCCGTGGCCGTGGTCGGGACCGTCACCCTGACGTGGGCGGTGTCAGGTGTGCTTGAGCTGGATCTTCTTCGTCGACACGGATGCCTGGCCTGCCTCCGGGTCGCCCGGTTCGCCGAAGAAGTGGGCATCCCATGCGGTCAGTTTGGCGTTGAGCCGGGCGAACTCCGCCGCCAGGGCTAGGACGTCTTCGCTGTACGCCAGGTCGAACACCACGCTGTCGGGCTTCTGCCCTTTGACGACGCGCCACGCCTGGACTTCATCGTCGAAGGTCCAGCAGCCGTGGATGAACAGGTTGCGCTGGGCGAAGCTCTCCTTGCACAACTCCAGGTCGTGGATCAGGGCCTGGCGGTCCTCGGGGGGAATCTGCTCCGACGGGATGCTGCCCAGCCGGGTCAGCGACTTCTTGATGTAGATGTTCGTGACGCTGCCCTGGGGTTCGTCTGCGTACGGGAACTCCTTGTTCCCCAGGTGCGCGTAGATGCCGTGGAGGATGTATTCGACTTCGGCGGCCCGCTGCACCAAGAGCCCCAGACCGATGGTGATCGAAGCCTGTTCGGCATCCATGCCGCCCAGCAGTTCGGCGGCAACCGCGTTGACGGACGTGTCGGTCGGTTGGGCACCGACCGTAGAAGACAGATCCATAAGCAGGCTTCCCGTATGTCGGAGGAGTGGAACCTGTACGACCTCCGGCAGCTCGGAAGGGTTGTCCGCGGTCACGCGACTGGATGCTGCCGCCGGTCGGGTCGGCGGCCGGGCGGGTGCCGGCCCTGGTGCCGAGCGCTGCCGCCGACCCGACCGGCGGTGACGGGGCGACGGAGGTGCTGTCGGCTGAGCCGGTGGGGAAGTCGCCGCGGTGTCCCCGCCACGGTCGCCCCGCACGGCACTTCCCGAAAGCTATTCTCGTCAATATGACGACAATGGTGGTAGGGTCAACTCCGTTAAGCCGGTGATGGGTTTGCCGATCCGTGGCGGAATGCCGGGGCTGGACGTGAGGTGGGGATCATGACGGATGCAGCGGCCGTGCCGGGGACCGGACCCGTGCTGGACGCGCGGATGGCGCTGGCGCTGAACGTGCACACCTGCCCGGGGGTGTACGCGGTGCTGCTCGGGGCGGGCATCTCGATCGCCTCGGGGGTGAAAACCGGCTGGGGCATCGTGCAGGATCTGGTGGGCAAGGTCGCCGCGGTGCACGAACCGGACGACCCCGACGCCGGCGCCCAGGCCGCCGCCGACCCGGAAGCCTGGTGGGAGGCCCGGTTCGGCGAGCCGCTGGGATACTCCCGGCTGCTGGCGGAAGCCGCGCCGACCCCCGCTGCCCGGCAGGCCCTGCTGGCCGGCTACTTCGAGCCCGCCGACGACGAGGACTCCGGCAAGCAGCCCACCGCCGCGCACCGCGCGCTCGCCCGGCTGGTCAAGCGCGGCAGCATCAAGGTCATCCTCACCACCAACTTCGACCGGCTCATGGAACGAGCCCTGGAAGAGGTCGGGATCTCCCCGCACGTCGTCCGCGAGCACGACGTCGACGCGATGAAGCCCCTGCCGCACAGCCGGATCACCGTCATCAAACTCCACGGCGACTACGCCGACCTGGAGCAGCGCAACACCGTCGACGAACTCGACAGCTACCCCGACGCGCTCCAGCAGTTGCTGGAGCGCGTGGTCGACGAGTACGGACTGCTCGTGTGCGGCTGGTCGGCAGAGTGGGACAAGGCCCTCGTTCGGACCGTCGAGGGCACCCGCTCGCGCCGCTACCCCCTGTTCTGGGCCCAGGTCGGCAGGATGAGCGAGCCGGCCGCCCGCCTCACCGCCCGGCACTCCGCCGCCGTCCTGGACGGCCTCACTGCCGATGTGCTGTTCGCCGACCTTGAACGACGCATTGAGGCCCTGGACCGGATGACGGTCGCCCCGGTTACCCGGGACACCGCCGTCGCCCAGCTCAAGCGCGGCCTGCCCGACCCCGTCCGCCGCATCGACGTCCACGACCTGGTCGACCAGACCGTCACCCGCTTTCTCGACGACCAGACCCTCACCAAGCGCCCCGTCGTCGGCGGCGACGCCGTCTTCGCCGAGAACATCCACGGCTACCGGGCCGACGCCGACACCATGCTCCACTTGCTCGCCAACGGCTTCTTCCACGACGACGGCACCTTTGACGACCTCTGGCTGCGCGTGGTGGAACGACTGACCCGGCTGCGCGACGGCAGCTACTCAAGGTACGAGGAGCATCTGGAAGCGCTGCGGCACTACCCGGCGCTGATGGCCACCTGGACCATGGGCGTCGCCGCGGTGCTCAGCCGCCGCGAAGGGTTCCTGGCGCGCCTGCTCACCGGCCCGGTGTGGAAGAGCCGCTCCGGCAACGGCCAGGGCCAGACCCCGGACACCTACCTCAACCCGCTCCGAGTGATCAGCAAGCCGTCGATCGACAAGATCTGCCACCCGGACGGGAACACGTTCCTCTACCCGCAGAGTCACTTCCTGCGCGAGCAACTACGGGAACCTCTGCGCCTCGTGGAGCCGGACGACAGCGCCTACGCAGCGGCCTGCTACCGCTTCGAATTCTTGACATCCGCGATCGCCATGGACAACGAGGTCGAGTTCTACCGGGACCCGTGGTCCGGCGAGTTCATGCTCGACTCCGTCTGGGGCTACGGCGATGAAGGCCTCGCGGGCGAGATTGCGCGGGAAGTAGGGCCGTCCTGGCCGCTGCTGCGGGCCGGCGGGTTCGGAGGAGCCGAGACGCGGGCGACCGCTGCCCTTACCGCACTGATCGAAGCTCGGAACAGGCGTCCGTGGTGACCGGCGCCTGACCGCCCACCCCCGGCGGGCGGTTTCACGCCTTCGCGGAGCCCCGCCCGGAGAAGACCGCCGAGCGGGGCTCAACCTCATGCGTAGCGATCAAATGCCCCAGGCGGCGTTGGCCAGGTGGCGCCGGGGCGATGCGGAACGGGGTGTCAGGCTCCGCCGCTCCGGTCGGCGTACTGCTTGCCGATGCTCCACCAGGTGGGGGACTGTGCGCCGGTCGGGAGCGGCCGGCCGAACAGGCCGGCGGCGTGGGCGATGGCGGTCGGGGTGACGTAGCGGTCCGGGTCGGGGCATTGCAGGTTGCGGCGGATGGTGGCGGGGTCCACGTTGTGCATCTGGAAGAAGGCGGCGTTGGTACCGGCCATGATCTGGGTGTAGGCGTGAGCGTCGGTGATGGCGTACGAGACGAGGCGAGCCCACTCCTCCAGGTTGTGGGGGAGCCGGTCCCCGAGCGCGGCCACCTCGTTCAGGTGCCTGATCGCCCACCGGGCCAGGTCGGCGTTGGCCGCCAGCAGCTGCGGCGGCACGAACTCGCCGTCCCAGACCGGGGCCAACTGCGCGCGAGTTGCACGGCGGGCGGGTGGGAGCTGGTCGTGAACCTGGCGCATTGCTTCGGCGTGTGAGCCTCCGTAGGCCTCCTGGTAGCGGCGGGCATCGTTTCGACGGGAATGCGAGGACATCAGCGGGAACCCTTCGGCTCCGGTGCCGCAGCCGTGAGCTGCGGTTGTGGCGGGGCCACGTCGACGTGCTGCGATGCCGCGGAGCAGCTCGGGCCTACTGCCCGCCTCACGGGCGCGAGCGTGCTTCGGCCGGGCACCGTCGCAGCGCTCAGGCGGCACCGACCTGCTCAACGAGCCCGGTGGGTAGCGGACACGTCCGACTGTTCCTCAACGGTCGGGCACCTCGGGATCTGAGGAATCCGCTCAGCGCGCGGTCACCGACGGGCTCCGCGGGCACGCCGCCGACGGTTGCTGCGCCTGAGTTCCCGCAGGGCCTCGCGGATCTGCGGTGCACTCGGGGCGGGTCGGCCACCAGCGGCAAGTCCGTCCAACAGGTTGTCCACCAGCCGGGCCAGGTGCTTGATCCGGTGGCTGGTCCTGGGACAACGCCTCATGGATATCTCCTTCGATCGTTGAGCGGGAACCGCTGCTGGCCCCGCTACTTCCCGCTGGTGCAGGTGCTGACTGCTCGCGCGGCAGAACGTCGGAACTTGAGGCTGGTGTGACTGTTGAGGTTTCTGCGCAGGTTGCTGAGGTGATTTCCGCGGCATGAGTCACAGGCCTGCCGGCCGCCGGGCTTACCGGAGGCAGAAGAGCCAGTTGGAGCCGTGCTGGTCCACCGCCGCGGCGCTGCCGGGCGAGCCGGGCAGCCCGATGCGCGACGACACCCGCCGGGCCTGGCAAGGTGTACGCGCCAAGGGAAAGGTGGAAGGACATCGTGGGTGAGCCGCCGAAGGGCATCGAGCTGACTCGCGCGCGCCGGTTGCTGATCGGTGTCGTGGCGTCGGGCGCCGTGCTGATCGCCGGGATCGGCTTCGCCGGGTCCTACGCGGCCGTGCGCTCGCTCGCGCTCGACAAGGGCTTCGGCTGGTTCGCGAACGTCTTCCCCATCGGCGTGGACGCCGGCATCGTCGTCCTGCTGGCCCTCGACCTGCTGCT
>NZ_JBSGHL010000038.1:0-79363 GCF_053604375.1 Streptomyces sp. NPDC004031
GAGAGCGCTTCCCTGACACGGAAGAGGTCACTGGTTCAATCCCAGTATCGTCCACCAGCACGGCCGAGGGCCCGGAAGCAGCAGCTTCCGGGCCCTCGGCCGTGTCCGCGTGCGGTGGGCGCGCCGTGGCCGGGCGGTCCGCCGGTGGACCGCCCGGCGCCGGTCAGGACGAGAAGAGCATGTGCGCGAAGCCGCCGTGGCCGTGGTGCTTGTGGCCGTGCCCGTGCCCATGGCCGTGGCCGTACTGCGGGGCGCCCCAGCCGGGGGCCTGCGGGTAGGCGGGCGGCGGCGGGACGGGGGCCGCCGGGTAGGCCTGCGGCGGCGGGGCGGGCTGGTTCCACTTGCCTTCGAGCTGGGTCAGGGCCTCCAGCTCGCCGTAGTCGAGGAAGATGCCGCGGCAGTTCAGGCACTGCTCGATCTGGACGCCACTGCGGTTGAACGTCTGCATCTGGCCGTGGCACTTGGGACAGACCATCGTCGAATCAACTCCTCGCTTCGAACACGTGAGTTCACTCTAGATGGGCGATACGGGCGCAGGTGGCCACGAGTTCGGACTCCGCCTCGTCGAGCTCGCGCCCCTCACGGGCCGCCTTGGCGACGCCGATCGCGGCGGTCTGCACGGCCAATGCCCGCGCGGGGACGTCCAGTTGGCCCCAGGGGTCGCCGTCCTGCGGTACGGCGGGGCCGCCCGCGGAACGGTACGCCGCCAGGAAGCGCGCCCATGCCTCCGGCTCCAGCAGCCCGGCCGCGAACCACATCGCCGGACGGGCCAGGTCCCACGCGGCCGGGCCCGTGCCGAGGTCGTCGACGTCGATGAGCTGCCAGGGGCCGTCGGGCGCCGGGTGCCGGACGAGCTGGCCCAGGTGCAGGTCGCCGTGGCACAGCGCCGCGGGGCCCGGGTGCGGGGCCTCGTCCCTGGCCCACGCGGGCAGCCGCCGCCACGCCCGCCGTACGGTACGGGCCGCCGCCGAATCCGCGACCCCGCGCAGCCGGGCCACCGCGAGCGCGGCCTTCGCGGGACCCCGCATCGGCGGCAGCGGACCCGGCAGCGCGCCCGGCGGCACCAGGTGCAGCCGGGCGAGCAGCACCGCCGCCTCCGCCCAGGGCGCGGCCGCCGGGTCGTGCCGGTCCACGGGCACACCGTAGGGCCAGGCGCTGACGGGCCTGCCGCCCGTGGCGACGGACAGCACGGCGGTGTCCGGGGCGAGCGCGCGCGGCGGCGGATCCTGCGGCAGCGGGGCCAGCAGGATCCCGCGCAGGGCCGGATGGCCCGCGACACCGACGCGGACGGCGAGCGCGGCGGCGTCCGTGCCGGGTGCGTGCGCCTTGGCCACGACCGCGCCGACCCGCACCACTGTGCCGTCGGGGCGGTCGGCCAGCACGGTGGTCGCGGCGGGCACGGTGGGCTGACCGGCCACCGGGCCCGCCGCCCGCCGGACGGCCTGCGGGGTGCGCCGGGCGGCGGCGGCCGCGGTCGCGGCGAGCGCGGTGACGAGGGCGTCGTCCGCGACGGGGACGGCGGTGCGGCGCGCCGCCTGCCGGTCGATACGGACCGCGCCGCCCTGCCGGGCGGCCCCGGACTGCTCCCCCGTGGTCGTCATTGCCCCAGTCAAGCATCCCCCCGCCACCCCGTCCCGGCGGAGTCCGCCGTCCGGAGGCTCCCCGGCCCGCCGCCCGAGCCCGCCGCCCCCCGCGGCCGTCCGCACGCCGCACGGAGGCCGCTCGGGGCGGGGATCCGTGGGGCCCTCGCGAGCCGGAGCCGGAGCCGGGCAGCGCAATGCCCGGGTATCCGCATGAGATACCCGGGCAAGCGCAGTCGTCCGCCCTACCCCCGTCCCCACGGGGTCCACCGGTGAGTCCCTGACCCGGACCGCTCTTCCGGATCGGGGCGCCTTTCAGCGCCCCAGCAGGCCGGCAACGGACGACGCCTGTACGACCACCGCGTCCACCCCTCCGAAGAGGTAGGCGAGCAGTGCGGCGAGCGGCAGCACCATGGCCGCCGCCACCAGCGGGTGCCGGGGGCCGGTCCGCCGGGTGCCGCGCATGGCACGCGTGGTGCGCGTCACCGTGTTCGCCATTCCCGCCCCCTTCCGGGGTCCGCCGTGTGGTCGTTCGTTGTGCAGTTGAAGAAGGTGCAGGAGACGGACCGGGCCGGTGGACCGGTACGTCTGGGGGGCGGCGGGCGCTTGACCTCGGGGGACGAGTGCTCCGCCCGCCGCTTGACCTCAACATTAGGTGCGTCCGGAGCCCCGGTCGTCAGGCCCTGGTACCCCTTCGCAGGCCTCCCGGAGGATGACGGCGGCAGCCGCGCGTACTCCCCTGGGTGGATCCCGCGCCCCGGCTCCCCAGGGTCATCCCTGAGCCGCTCGGGCCCCCGCGGCCCGCTCGTGCGCCTGTTCCTCGGCCCGCTCGTCGTCCCGCGGCACGGGCTGCTCGACCAGGGCGAGCACCCGCGTCGCCATGAAGCGCGCCGTCCGCACGACCGTCCCGCTGCGGGTGACCTCGCTCACTTCCACGACCCCGCGGCGCACCGCGGTCTCCACCCGGCGACCGGCCCGGGTGGCCACGACCTCATAGGTGCGGGTGCTGTCCCCCGCATCGACGACTATCTCCACGCGATCACCTTTCACGGCGTCATTCCCCTTCGCAGGATGGACCGTTGGCGGATCGCGGCCAGGTGACGGCCCGCTGTCGGACCGGCACCTCACCGTTGCCTCCAGCTTCCCACCCGGCACTGACAATTCACGGCCCGTCGCCTGCGGGCCTTCACCGCGCGACGGGAGGTGAGTCCGTAAGCTGTGGGCGGCCCACCCGGCCACTGACCCGGCCCCCGCCGGGCAGCAGCGGCCGAAGTGGCGCAGTGGAGCAGCAGGGGGTCCGCCCCCACCGGAGGCAGGGGTACGGACATGGCGATGATGCGGCTGCGGCGCGAGGATCCGCGGGTCGTCGGCGCCTTCCGGCTGCACCGGCGGCTCGGCGCGGGCGGCATGGGCGTGGTCTACCTGGGCGCGGACAAACGCGGCCAGCGGGTCGCGCTGAAGGTGATCCGCCCCGAACTGGCGGAGGACCAGGAATTCCGCTCCCGCTTCGCCCGCGAGGTGTCCGCCGCGCGGCGCATCCGCGGCGGCTGCACGGCGCGGCTGGTCGCCGCGGACCTGGAGGCCGAGCGACCCTGGTTCGCCACGCAGTACGTGCCCGGCCCCTCGCTGCACGACAAGGTCGCCGAGCACGGGGTGCTCTCCGCCGCCGAGACCGCCTCGATGGGCGCGGCACTCGCCGAGGGCCTGGTCGCCGTGCACGAGGCCGGGGTCGTCCACCGCGACCTCAAGCCGTCCAACATCCTGCTGTCGCCCAAGGGCCCGCGGATCATCGACTTCGGCATCGCCTGGGCCACCGGGGCGAGCACCCTCACGCACGTCGGGACGGCGGTCGGCTCGCCCGGCTTCCTCGCGCCCGAGCAGGTGCGCGGGCTGCCCGTCACCCCGGCCACCGACGTCTTCGCCTTCGGCGCGACGCTCGCCTACGCGGCCACCGCGGACTCGCCCTTCGGGCAGGGCAGCTCCGAGGTCATGCTCTACCGGGTCGTCCACGAGGAACCCGACCTCGGCGCGGTGCCGGACGCGCTCGCGCCGCTCGTCTACGCCTGCCTGGCCAAGGATCCGGAGGAGCGGCCCAGCACGGTGCAGCTCTCGGAGCGGCTCACCGAGATCGCGACGCGCGAGGCCCGCGGGATCGGCGCGCCGCGCCGTGAGGGCCTGCCCAAGGCCGCCGGGCCGCGGCCCGAACGGCCCGTCGGGCGGCGCGCGGAGGAATACGCGCAGCAGCGCACGCAGCGGCGGACCCCGCCGCGGCTCGACCCCACCGGCGGGGGCGGTGCGGCCGGTCGCGCATCGGGCCGCGGGCCCGCGTCCTCGGCGCAGGGCCCCGCGCAGGGCTCCGCCGGGGGTGCGGGTGGCGGCGCCGCCGGGGCGCCGAGGCCGACGATGCGGACGACGATGCCCTCCGCGCGCACGCCGGTGCGCACGGCGGGCGGGCGGCGGCCCGTCGCGCCCGCGGCCGGGCGGCGGCGCCTGATGCGGCAGCGGCTCGCGGTGTTCGTGGTCGTGACGCTGCTGGCGGCGGTGATCATCGCGACGGTGCAGGGGTGTCACCACTTCTGAGGGGTGGTGGGTGAGTGCCTCTTGCGCTGGTCGCGCGAACATCCCTCCGTCCTGGCCGAGCGCGCAGTTCCCCGCGCCCCTGCGGGGCGCCGTGCCACTGGCGCTGGACGCGCGGACGACCCGCCGTCCTGCCGCGCCAGGGGGTGCCCCCTGCGCTGGACGCGCGAACCTCCCGTTGTCGTGGTTGCTCGCGCAGTTCCCCGCGCCCCTGCGGGGCGCCGTGCCACTGGCGCTGGACGCGCGGACGTCCCGCCGTCCTGCTGCGCCAGGGGGTGCCTCTTGCGCTGGACGCGCGAACCTCCCGTTGTCGTGGTTGCTCGCGCAGTTCCCCGCGCCCCTGCGGGGCGCCGTGGGCCTTGCGTTGGGCGCGGAGTTGTCCGCGTCCCGGCGTCCGTTTGCCCAACTGCGGGGAAATGCTCGGTGGCTGGCAGGTCAACCGGGTAAGTCCAGTTGGGGAGGGGGTGCGGTGCCTACGATGGGTGCGCTAACTCGAACGTGCATGCGGGCGCTGCCGCTGTGCAGGGCGGACGGCTCGGCCTTCCCCGACAGCTGGTACGACGCCGAGTCGCTCGTCGTGGAGCAGCGCGCCGGGGGCCCGCGGACGATGCTGATCGGCTCCGAGACCGGGCCCGCGATCCGCCGCTTCGACATGGACACCGGCCGCCAGGTCGGCCCGGACCTGGTGATCCCGGCGAATCTGCACTACGCGCCGGAGGGCGGCGCGCAGCAGGGCCGCAGCGTGGAGTCGCTGACGGTGTCGCCGAACGGGCATCACCTCTACGCCGGCTGGGAGGCGCCGCTGGCCCGGGACGGCGACAACCGGGGCGAGAACGTGCTGCGCATCCAGCGCTGGACGGGGACGCCCGGCGGGACGTACACGCCGTCGGGGCAGTTCGCGTACCGCTCGGGCGACGGGCTGAACCTGGCCGATCTGGCGGCCGTGGACGACGACGGCCATCTGCTGGCGCTGGAGCGGCAGTACGTGACCGGGCTGGGCAACGAGATCCAGGTGGCCGCGCTGTCCCTGGCCGGGGCCGGGGACGTCACGGGCGACACCTCCCTGTACAACCTGCCGGCGCGCACCTATGTGCAGCGCGAGCTGCTGTTCGACCTGGCGGACTGCCCGGCGGGCGGGCGCGGTGCGGTCGCCCGGTCGGAGTCCGACCAGCGCAACCCGCTGCTGGACAACGTCGAGGGCATGGCGCTGGGGCCGCGGTGGAAGGACGGTCCGCGCAAGGGGTGGCGGCCGCTGCTGATGGTCTCGGACGACAACAACAGCGCGAACCAGATCACCCGGCTGTACGCGCTGGCCGTGCGGCTTCCGGGGGAGTAACTTACCAAGCGCTTGCTTAGCCATCCGGAGAGCCCGGAAGCGGAAGGGACGGCAGCGTATGGGAAGCATCGAGGCCGACGGGGTACGGGAGCGGGCCCGAGCCCTGCTCACGGCGCATCCGCCGGAGAGCACACCGGCGGCGGAGTTCCTGCGGGCGCGGTTCGACGCCGGGCTGGCCTGGGTGCACTTCCCGGCGGGGCTCGGCGGGCTCGGGGCGCCGCGCGGGCTGCAGCGGGCGGCGGACGAGGTGCTGGCCGCGGCCGGGGCGCCCGGCAACGACCCGCGGCGGATCGGCATCGGCCTGGGCATGGCGGCCCCGACGATCCTCGCGTACGGCACCCCCGAGCAGCAGGCCCGCTTCCTGCGGCCGCTGTGGACCGGCGAGGAGGTCTGGTGCCAGCTCTTCAGCGAGCCGGGCGCCGGGTCGGACCTGGCGGGGCTGCGGACGCGCGCGGTGCGCGACGGCGACGACTGGGTCGTGGACGGCCAGAAGGTGTGGACGTCCAGCGCCCACACCGCGCGCTGGGCGATCCTCATCGCCCGCACCGACCCGGAGGTGCCCAAGCACCGCGGCATCACGTACTTCGTGTGCGACATGACCGACCCGGGCGTGGAGGTCAGGCCGCTGCGGCAGATCACCGGCGAGGCGGAGTTCAACGAGGTGTTCCTGACCGGGGTGCGGATCCCGGACGCGCACCGGCTGGGCGCGGTCGGCGACGGCTGGCGGGTGGCGCAGGCGACGCTGATGAACGAGCGGGTCGCGATCGGCGGCGGCTCGTCCGTGCCGCGCGAGAGCGGCATGGCCGGGCCGGTCGCGGCGACCTGGCGCGAGCACCCCGAGCTGCGCACGCCCGAGCTGCACGACCGGCTGCTGCGGCTGTGGGTGGAGGCGGAGGTGGCGCGGCTGACCGCCGAGCGGGTCCGGCAGCAGATGGCGGCGGGCACCCCGGGCCCGGAGGGCTCGGGCCTGAAGCTGTCGATGGCCCGGCTCAACCAGCAGCTCAGCGGGCTGGAGCTGGAACTGCTCGGCGAGCAGGGGCTGCGCTACGGCGACTGGACGATGGTGCGCCCCGCCAGTGTCGACTTCTACGGGCGCGACGCGGGCTACCGCTATCTGCGCGCCAAGGGCAACTCGATCGAGGGCGGCACGTCGGAGATCCTGCGGAACATCGTGGCCGAGCGCGTACTCGGACTGCCCTCCGAGCCCCGCAACGACAAGGACGTCCCGTGGAAGGACCTGCCCCGATGACCGCCACGACCCCCTCCCCCGCGGCGCCCGGACTGCTGTACTCCGACGTCGAGGACGATCTGCGCGACGCGGTGCGCTCGGTGCTCGCCGACCGCTGCGGACCGGCCGCGGTGCTGGGCCGGATCGAGACGGACGAGCCGTACGACCCCGCGCTGTGGCGGATGCTGAGCGGCGAACTGGGCCTGGCCGGGCTGCTGGTGCCCGAGGAGTACGGCGGGCAGGGCGGCTCCGCGCGGGAGGCCGCGGTGGTGCTGGAGGAGCTGGGCGGCGCGGTGGCGCCGACGCCCTTCCTGGGCAGCGCGGTGCTCGCGGCGACGGCGCTGCTGGGCTGCGCGGGGGCCGGGGACGCGGCTGCCGCGCCGCTCGGGCGGCTGGCGGCGGGCGAGGTCACCGCGGCCCTCGCGGTGCCGCTGTCCGCAGCCCCGGGCGGCGGCTTCCCGGCGGGTGTGCGGGCGGATTCCGCCGGGCGGCTTTCGGGCAGGGTCACGAGCGTGGCCGACGCGCTGACCGCGGACGTCCTGGTGGTGCCGGCCGAGGGGCCGGACGGACCCGGGCTGTACGAGGTGGCCGCGGCGTCGGTGCTGCTCCACCGGCCGGTGAGCCTGGACCTGACCCGGCCGCTGGCCGACGTCACGCTGGAGGGGGTGCCGGGGCGGCTGCTGGCCGCCGGGGACACCGCGCGGGAGGCGCTGGAGCGGGCGCTGCTGACCGGGGCGGGGCTGCTGGCCTCCGAGCAGCTGGGCGTGGCGCAGTGGTGCCTGGACGGGACGGTCGGCCATCTGAAGCAGCGGCACCAGTTCGGCCGGGTGGTGGGTTCCTTCCAGGCGCTCAAGCACCGGCTGGCCGACCTGTGGCTGGAGGTCGTGTCGGCCCGTGCCGCGGCCCGTAGCGCGGCCGCCGCGCTGGCCTCCTGGGAGTCGCCCGCGCAGAGCGCCGAGACGGAGATCGCGGTGGCCGTCGCGCAGGCGTACAACGCGCCCGTCGCGGTGCGCGCGGCGGAGGAGGCGGTGCAGCTGCACGGCGGCATCGGCATGACGTGGGAGCATCCGGCGCATCTGTACCTCAAGCGCGCGAAGGCCGACGAGATCGCGCTGGGCTCCCCCGGCCATCACCGCCGCCTGCTGGCGGCCCGGGTGGACCTGCCGCCCGCGCCCTGACCGGACGGGGGCGGGCCGCCGACCGGCCCGCCCCGGCCCGGGGGCGTCAGTCTTCGACCGGGCCCAGCAGCTCCAGCAGCCGCCCGCGCCAGGTGAGGGAGTCGCGGATGCCGTCGCGCACGTCGAACTCCGCCTTCCAGCCCAGCAGCCGGGCGGAGCGCTCGGTGCGGGTGTAGGCGCCCACCACGTCCCCGGGGCGGCTCGGTGCGTCCTCGGTACGCAGCGGGGTGCCGGTGACCTCGCCGAAGGCCGCGGCCAGCTCGCGCACCGTGGTGCCCTTGCCCGTACCGAGGTTGACGACGAGATGCGGGGGGTGGTCGCCGCCGACGACGGTGTCGAAGCGGGTGAGCGCGGCGACGTGGGCGCGCGCGAGGTCCCAGACGTGGATGTAGTCGCGGATGCCGCTGCCGTCGCTGGTCGGCCAGTCCCCGCCGGTCACCCGGAAGACGTCCCCGTTCTCCCACGCGGCGATCATCTTGCCGAGCGCGTGCGAGGGTTCGCGGACCTGGAGGCCGGTGCGCATGCGCGGGTCGGCGCCGATGGGGTTGAAGTAGCGCAGCGACACCGCGCGCAGCGGCGTACCGGCGGCGGTGTCGGCGAGGATGCGGTCGATCACGGCCTTGGTCTGCGCGTAAGGGCTGCCCGCGGCCACCGGGGAATCCTCGTCCACCGTGAAGTCCGCGCCCGGCAGGTAGACCGAGGCCGAGGAGCTGAACAGGACGCGGTGGCAGCCGTTGCGTTCCAGGTGTTCGAGCAGCGCGATGGTCTTCGCCACGTTTTCCCGGTAGTAGCGCAGCGGCTCGGCCACCGAATCGGGGACGACGATCAGCGCCGCGCAGTGCACCGCCGCCGTGATGTCGGGGTGCTCATGGAAAACCCGGTCCAGCAGCGCGCCGTCCGCGATGTCCCCACGGTAGAACACCCGGCCCTCGGTGAACTCTTCGAGCCCGGTGACCAGGCTGTCGAGGACGACCGGGGTGTGCCCCTCGTCCAGCAGCGCGCTCGCGACCGTACTGCCGATATATCCCGCGCCGCCGGTGACAAGAATTTTCATCTGCGCTCATCTCCGCTGCCCCGTGCCAGAATTACGGCAACCCTAGCACCACCGTCCGGGCCGCCCCGGGGCCCGAATCCACAGCCTCCGCACAGCGCCGTGGAATATGACGTCCTGGTGATATCGAGCGAGCGGGCCGGACAATGGGTCGGCACCGGCATTTCTTTATGAGCAGCGTATTCCGGACGGAATTCCCCCGATTCCGGGCGCCGGTCACCCGCCCGCGGCCACGGCGTAGAAGGCCACCGCGGCGGCCGCGCCCACGTTGAGCGAGTCGACGTCGTGGGACATCGGGATCCGGACGAGGGTGTCCGCGGCGGCCAGCGCCTTCGGGCTGAGACCGGGACCCTCGGCGCCCAGCAGCAGGGCCAGCCGCGGCAGTTCGGCGAGCGGCAGGTCCGGCAGGGCGGTGGCGTGCGCCGCCGGGGTGAGCGCCAGCAGCCGGAAGCCGGCCTCCTTCACCGTGCCGTACAGATCGCGCGGCCAGGCGTCCAGCCGGGCGTACGGCACGGAGAAGACCGCGCCCATCGAGACCTTCACCGAGCGGCGGTAGAGCGGGTCGGCGCAGTCCGGCGAGAGCAGCACCGCGTCCATGCCGAGCGCCGCGGCGCTGCGGAAGATCGCGCCGATGTTGGTGTGGTCGTTGACCGCCTCCATCACCACCACCCGGCGCGCGGTGGCGAGCACGCCCGCCGCGTCCGGCAGGGCCTTGCGCTGCATCGAGGCGAGCGCGCCACGGTGCACGTGGTAGCCCGTGACCCGCTCGGCGAGGGCGTCGTCGACGACGTAGACGGGCGCCGCCACCTCGGCGACGACGTCCCGCAGCGCCTCCAGCCACTTCTCGGTGAGCAGCATCGAACGCATCGGGTAACCGGCCGCGAGCGCCCGCCGGACCACCTTCTGGCCCTCGGCGATGAAGAGGCCCTCGGCGGGCTCGCGGCGGCGCCGCAGCTCCACGTCGGTGAGGCCGGTGTAGTCGTGCAGCCGCGGGTCGTCCGGGTCGGTGACCGCGACCGGTTCAGCCATGGACGTTGCCCTCGGTGTACGCGCCGCCCGGCCCGCCCACCGTCACGACATCGCCGACGACCACGACCGCGGGCGGCCGTACGCCCTCCTCGGCCACGATCCGGGCGACCGACGCGAGCGTGGCGTCCACCCTGCGCTGCGCCGCCGTCGTGCCCTCCTGCACCACCGCGACCGGGGTGCCCGCCGGACGGCCGCCCGCGATCAGCGCGTCCGCGATGGCGCCGATCCGCTCCACGGCCATCAGCAGCACGAGCGTGCCGCGCATCCGCGCCAGCGCGGGCCAGTCCACGAGCGAACGGGCGTCGTCCGGGGCGACATGGCCGCTCACCACGGTGAACTCGTGCGCCACACCCCGGTGCGTGACCGGGATGCCCGCCGCGCCCGGCACGCTGATCGAGCTGGAGATGCCCGGGACGACGGTCACCGGGACACCCGCGGCGGCGAGCGCCTGCGCCTCCTCCATACCGCGGCCGAAGACGAACGGATCCCCGCCCTTGAGCCGCACCACGGCCTTCCCGGCCTTCGCGTGCTCGATCAGCGCGGCGTTGATCGCCTCCTGGGCCATCGCCCGGCCGTACGGGATCTTCGCCGCGTCGATCACCTCGACGTGCGGCGGCAGCTCGTCCAGCAGGTCGCGCGGGCCGAGCCGGTCGGCGATCACGACGTCCGCGGCGGCGAGGAGGCGGCGGCCGCGCACGGTGATCAGGTCCGGGTCGCCCGGACCACCGCCGACCAGCGCGACGCCCGCGGTACGGTCCCGGTGCCGGGGCGACACGAGGGTGCCGTCGCGCAGGCCCTCGATCACGGCGTCCCGCACGCCCGCGCTGCGCCGCGGGTCCCGGCCGCTCAGCACGGCGACGGTCAGGCCGTCCGTACGGCCCGTCGCGGGCGTCCACGCGGAGGCCGCACGCGCGTCGTCGCTGCGCACGCACCACACGCGGCGCTCCTCCGCCTCCGCGGAGGCCGCCGCGTTCGCCGCGGGGTCGCGCGTGGCGACCAGCGCGTACCAGGCCTCCGCGAGGTCGCCCGTACGGTACGGGCGGCGCTCCCAGCGCAGCTCGCCGGCCGTGGCCATCGCCTCCACGGAGGGGGTCGCCTCCGGCGCGATCAGGACGACGTCGGCACCGGCCGACAACAGCGCGGGCAGCCGCCGCTGGGCGACCTGCCCGCCGCCGATCACCACGACCCGGCGCCCCGCGAGCCGCAGCCCCACGGGGTAGGCGGGGACGTCGTCCTTGCGATCCATCGCGCTCCTTCGGCAGTTCACGGCGAGCTTTGATCTTACGGTGCGCGCCGGATACGCCCCGAGGTGCGTCCCGCGCTGCGCGCGCGGCTTTCCGCCGGTGGGGGGCTCGTCGCGCAGTTCCCCGCGCCCCCTCCCACCGGGCTGCCACGCCACGTCCCTCGCAGGACCTCCCACCGGTGGGGGCTCGTCGCGCAGTTCCCCGCGCCCCCTCCCACCGGGCTGCCACGCCACGTCCGTCGCAGGACCATCCGCCGGTGGGGGCTCGTCGCGCAGTTCCCCGCGCCCCCTCCCACCGGGCTGCCACGCCAAGTCCGTCGCAGGACCTCCCGCCGGTGGGGGCTCGTCGCGCAGTTCCCCGCGCCCCTTTCCCACCGGGCTGCCACGCCTTGTCCGTCGCAGGACCTTCCGCCGGTGGGGGGCTGAGCGCGCAGTTCCCCGCGCCCCCCGCAAGGGGAGGTCAGGACTTTTCGGTGACGCCTGCCGCGTCGAAGGTGGCGACCTCGTGCATGACGCGGGCGGCGCTCTGGACGAGGGGGAGGGCCAGCAGTGCCCCCGTGCCCTCGCCGAGGCGGAGGTCGAGGTCGACCAGGGGGCGGAGTCCCAGCGCGGTGAGGGCGGCGACGTGGCCGGGCTCCGCGCTGCGGTGGCCGGCGATGCACGCGGCCAGCACCTCGGGCGCGATGGCGCGGGCCACGAGCGCGGCGGCCCCGGCGGACACCCCGTCGAGGATGACGGGCGTGCGCAGGGCCGCGGCCCCGAGCAGCAGGCCGGTGAGCGCGGCGTGTTCGAGGCCGCCGATCGCGGTGAGGACCGCGATCGGGTCGGCCGGGTCGGGCCGGTGCAGCTCCAGCGCGCGCCGTACGACATCGACCTTGCGCGCGTGCATCTCGTCGTTGATGCCGGTGCCGCGCCCGGTGACCTCCGCCGGGTCCGCGCCGGTGAAGACGGCGACGAGCGCCGCGGAGGTCGTCGTGTTGGCGATGCCCATCTCACCGGTGAGCAGCGCCTTGTTGCCCGCGGCGACGAGGTCGCGGGCCGTCTCGATGCCGACCTCGATGGCGCGCAGCGCCTCCTCGCGGGTCATGGCGGGGCCCGCGGTGAAGTCGGCGGTCCCTGCGCGCACCTTGCGCGGCAGCAGGCCCGGCGTACCGGGCAGCTCCGCGGCGACGCCGACGTCGATGACGCAGACCTCGGCGCCGACCTGGTTGGCGAAGGCGTTGCAGACGGCCCCGCCGCCGAGGAAGTTGGCGACCATCTGCCCGGTGACCTCCTGGGGCCACGCGGTGACGCCCTGGGCGTGCACCCCGTGGTCACCGGCGAAGATCGCCACGGCGGCGGGCTCGGGGACGGGCGCGGGGCAGACCCGGGAGAGCCCGGCGAGCTGCGCGGAGATGATCTCCAGCATGCCGAGGGCCCCGGCGGGCTTGGTCATCCGCTTCTGCCGCTCCCACGCCTCGCCGAGGGCCTTCGCGTCGAGCGGGCGGATGGCGCGCAGCGTCTCCTCCAGGAGGTCGTGCGGCTCCTCGCCGGGCAGCGCCCGGTTGCCGTACTCCTCCTCGTGGACGACCCAGGACAGCGGGCGGCGCTGCGACCAGCCCGCCTGCATCAGCTCGGGTTCCTCGGGGAATTCGTCGACGTACCCGACGCACAGGTAGGCGACGACCTCCAGGTGCTCGGGCAGGCCGAGTTCGGCGACGACCTGGCGCTCGTCGAAGAAGGAGACCCACCCGACGCCGATGCCTTCCGCGCGGGCGGCGAGCCAGAGGTTCTCGACGGCGAGCGCGGACGAATAGGGCGCCATCTGCGGCTGCGTGTGGCGGCCGAGGGTGTGCCGGCCGCCGCGCGTGGGGTCGGCGGTGACGACGATGTTGACGGGCGTGTCGAGGATCGCCTCGATCTTCAGCTCGCGGAACTGCCGGGCGCGGGCCTTCGGCAGCGACTGGGCGTACGCCTCGCGCTGGGCCATGGCCAGCTCGTGCATCTTCTCCCGGGTCTTCTCGGAGCGGATGACGACGAAGTCCCAGGGCTGGGAGTGGCCGACGCTGGGGGCGGTGTGCGCGGCCTCCAGGACGCGCAGCAGCACCTCGGGCGGGATCGGGTCGGAGCGGAAGCCGTTGCGGATGTCGCGGCGTTCGCGGATGACGCGGTGGACGGCGTCGCGCACGGCGGGCTCGTACGCCTCGGCGGGCTCCCCGGCGGGGGCGGGCGACGCGGCGGCGGTGTCCTGCGCCTCGTCCGCGGGCTCCTCCCCGGCGACGGGCGCGGCCTCCGCGACCTCCGCCGTCTCCACCGCTTCCACGGCTTCCACCGCTTCCGCCGCCTCCACGGCCTCGGCCGCTTCGGTGGCCTGCTCCGGCTCCGCGGCCTGTTCGGCGGCGGGCTCCTCGGCCACGGGCTGCGCTTCCGGGGCCGCCACCTCGGCTTCCTGGGCCGGGAGTTCGGCCGCGGGCTGCTCGGCGGGGGCGGGCTCGGGCGCGGGCCCGGCGGGCGCGGGGGCCTGCTCGGCGGGGGCTGCGGGCACGGCCGCGGCCGCCTGCTCGTCGAAGGCGGGGCCGGACGGCGGGGCGGCGAGGTCGAGGCCGATGGGCGCGGCGGCGGGCTGGCCGGGCGCGGGCGACGGCACGGCGGGCCCGGCGAGGGCGGGCGCGGGTACGGCGGTGCCCTGCGGCGGGGTCGCGGACGCCTCCTCCGTGCCGGCCTGCTCGGCGGCGGGTGCCTCCGGGGCCGCTTCGGGTGCCGGGGCGGGTACGGCGGCGGGCTCGGCCTGCGGGAGCGCCGTGACCGGCTCCGGGGGCGTCTGGGACGGGATGATGCTGTCGGCGTGCGGGATGAGCGACTGCTGGGAGGGCGTGCGGTCGACCGCGGGCCATCCGCCGTGCGGTGCCGCGGCGGGGTCGCCGGGCTCGCCGTTCTGCTGGGCGGGGATGGCGTGCGGGCCCTGCGGCGGCACGTCGAGGTATTCGGGGCCCGCGGTCGGCGGGCCCTGCACGCGGACGGGGGCCGGGCCGGGGGCACCCTGCGCGGGCCCGCGGTCGGCGAGGGAGCGGACGGACACGCCGCCGCTCGGGGTGTCCTGGACCGGCGGGCCCATGTGCAGCGGGCGGCGCGGCGGGGCGGCCGCGACCGGCGGGGTGTCAGCTCCCTGCACCCGTACGGCGCCCGTGTCCGGCGTGCCCGCCTCGGCGGGACCGCCCGGCACCGCGGCCTGCGGCTGCGCGACGGCCTCGGTGACCTGCTCGACGCCCGGGGCGCCCTGTTCGGCTCCCGGCGCCGCACCGCCCGTGGCGGGGTCGGCCGGAGCGGCGGGCGCCTGCCCGGCTCCCGGCACGGTGAAGCCCGCGCCGTGCGACGGCTCGCTCTGCGGCCCCTGGCCCGGTACGGCGAACCCGGCGGGCTGCTCGGTGCCCGGGGCGGCCTGCCCCGGCGCTGCGGCCGCGAACTCCGCACCCGGGAGGTGCCCGGGTACGGCGGCCTGTCCCGGCGCGAGCCCGGGAGCCGCGCCCTCCCCCACGGCGACGGCACCGGACGCCATGTCATCCGGCGCGCCGTGCACACCGTGCGCCCCGGCGGCCGCGTCACCGGGCGCGGCGAAGCCCGCGGCCCCGTCCTGCGGCGCGAACCCGGCCTGGGCGCCCGGCCCGACGGCCCCGGTGCCCTCGGCGGTACCCGGCGCCGCGAAGCTGTGCTCCTGCGGGACGAATCCGGCGGTCTCGGCGCCCGGCAGCTGGCCCGGCGCGGCGAAGCCCTGCTCGTGGGGCGTACCCGGCAGCGGGAAACCGGGGGCGGATTCGGTGCCGGAAGAGGTGCCGGGAGAAGCGCCGGGCGCGTACCCCGGCGCGAAGTGGTCGGCGGGGAGCGGCGCCTGCGGCGGCTCGGGCTGGAGCGGCACGGGCTGCGGGTCGCTCCAGGTGCCCTGGGGGCCGGGCATGAGCAGGACGTCGTCCTCGTCGTCGAGCCCGGTGCCGGGGGCGGGGGGCTGGTCGAGGTAGCCGTAGGGGGGGGTGTCGAGGCCGGCGGGCGGCTGCGCGCCCCAGCCGGTGGCGGTGGCCTGCGGTGCGCCGAGTGCGCCGGTGTGCGGCTGGTGAGCCGCGTCGCCGACCGCGTTCTCCGGCAGCCCCTCGCCGGGGATCTGACCGGTGTCCGTCATGCGTGCCCCTCGCCCATCGGTTTCGCTCCTTCCAGCCGCTGCGCCGCGCACACCCACCCCTCACCGACTCCAACGAGCGGGCCCGGGATGCGGCACGTCGACCACGGGGACATCGGACGTATCGACACCCCGTCAACGCACGACGACGGCACAACGATCCGTCAGCCTACCCTCACTCGCCGCGCCCACAGCCCCGAAGTCCGCACCGCGGGACGTATCTCACACAAGGCCCCGCGGCAGCGCTCCCACATGCGCAAACGCCGCCTCGCGGGCCCGCCCACCGGCCTTGCCGCCGGGCCCGGTTCAGGGCCTGCTGCCGCACAGCAGGTAGGCCGCCGGGCCGTCCTGCTCCCGCCACTCGGCGTCGGCCGCGGCGGAGCGCAGCAACATGCGTTCGACGGTGTAACCGCCTTCGGTCAGCGCGCGGTCGATCTCCGTCGCGGACTCCGGGGTGGCGGCCGCGGCGACGATGCGCTCGGGGCGGCGGGCGGCGCACGCGGCGACGACGTCGGGATCGGCGCAGCCGATCCGTACCACGTCGGGTTCCGGCAGGTCCTCCAGCACCTGGGGCGCGGTGCCGTGCACGACCTGCATCTGGACGCCGGCCCGGCGGGCGGCGGCGGTGACCCAGTCGCAGGCCTGGGCGTCGCGGTCGACGGCGATGACGGCGGCGCCGAACCGGGCGGCCTCCAGGGCGAGGGCGCCGTCGGCGGCGCCGATGTCCCACACCAGGTCGCCGGTGCGCGGGCCGAGCCGGGCGAGCTGGTAGGCGCGGACGGGCGCGGGCACGTCGCCCCCGTACTCCGCGGGGGGCAGGGCCCAGCCGCGTACCGGGCCGGGGAAGCCGGGGTCGCGGCCGGCGATCCAGCCGCCGCCGCGGGAGGTCGCGGGGCGGCCGCCGGGCGCGGTCGGCAGGGCGGCGGAGCCGAGCACGGCCAGGCCGGGGGCGCCGGTGCTGCCGCCCACGACGAGCACGATGTTGGGGTCGCGCCATATGTGGTCGGCGACCTTGTCGGAGGTCAGCACGGTGATCTGCTCGCGGTCCGAGCCGAGCGCCTCGCAGATGACGAAGGTGCGGTGCACCCCGGCGAGCAGCAGGGCGAGTTCGGCGGGCCCGGCGCCGGGCGCGGTGAGCACGGCGACCTTGGGGTAGGAGCGGCAGACGTTGACGGCGCGGCGCAGGGTGCGGCTGGTGGCGACGACGACCCGGGCGTCGTCCCAGGGCATACCGGCCCGCGCGAAGGCCCGCGCCACGGCGGAGACGCCGGGGATGACCTCGACCTCCAGGCCGTGTTCGGGGTCGCGCAGGGCGCGGACGACACCGAAGAAGCCCGGGTCGCCGTCGGCGAGGACGACGGCGGTGCCGCGGTGCCCGGCGATCCGGCGGGCGGCGATGTCGATGCTGCCGAGGACGATGTGCTCGGCCTGCCGGGGGACGTACGGCAGGGCCAGGTGATGGCGGGTGCCGGCGACGAGTGTGGCGGCGTCCAGCGCGGCGCGGGCGGCCTCGGACGGGGGTGAGCCGTCCCATCCGATCACGGTGACCCGGTCGGCCATCGTCGTCTGCCTCCAAGCCGTGGGGGTGGGTCGCGGGGGGTGCCGGCGGAGCCTCCCCGGCGGGGCGGAGGTGAGGTCCGGGTGAGAACCCTAACCCGGAGGCGGGCGCCAGGGGTACGCGGATACACGCGGCTGTTGTGGCCGCGGCACGGGCGGCCCGGCGGGCGCGGCGCGGGCGGCGCCGTAAGGGCGGCGCGGCGGGGCGCGGGGGCGCTGCGGCATCCGTCGGGCGCGGGGCGGCGGACGGCGGCGGGGAGGGCCGCGGCGCGGGGTTCACCGGTGTCCGGGCGGCGCGGGGTTCACCGGTCGCGGACCGGCCGGAGGGCCGTCGGACGCGGTACGCGCGGAGGGCCTGCGGGCGCGGTACGGCCGGGGGTCAGCGGCGGCGCGAGGCCGCGGAGTAGTCGGCGTAGTCGGGGTAGGGGGCGTACGCGTCGTAGCCCTCCCCTGCCCCGTCCGTGCCAGGGGCGCCGTCGGGGTCGTCCAGGTCGTCGAGGTCTTCCGGCAGCAGGCTCCACACCAGCAGGTCGGTGCGGGTCTCGACCCAGCGTCCGGCGGGGTCGTCGCCGGCCCGGCCGCGGATGAGGCCCGCGCCGCGCAGCACGCCCTCGCTGATGCACCCGATCTTCTGCGCGACCTGCTGCGAGGCGCTGTTGTCCGCGGCGGTGCGCAGCTCGACCCGTTCGAAGCCCTGGTTGCGGAAGAGCCAGCGGACGACGGCGAGCACCGATTCACCGGCGTATCCCTCGCCGCGTGCCCAGGAGGCGGTGAGGTAGCCGATCTCGGTGCCGCGGACGCGCCAGTCGGTGTTCTGGAGCTGGACGGTGCCGACGAGCCGCTGGGTGAGCAGTTCGGAGACGGCCAGCACCAGGCCGCGGCCGCCCGTCCGCTCCGCCGGCGCCCCGGTGGTGACGAACGACCGCGCGGTGGCCTCGGTGTACGGCCGCGGGGAGCCGGTCCACGCGGTCACCAGGTCGTCGTTCATCATCTCCACGAGTTCGGGGATGTCGTCCTCGTCGTACGGGCGCAGCAGCAGCCGCTCCGTACTGAGGGAGATGTCCGGGAAGGTGGCGGTCATTCACTGCTCCGTAACCAGGGCGTGGGTGGACTGCACAGCATGCAGCATCGCGCGCGGCGGCCGCCGGGCAGGGTCGGTCCGGGGTGCCGCGGGGGTGCTCGGCGGCGAACGCCCTTCCAGAGTAGGGCGGATGGCGGTCGCCGCGAGTATCCGTGGACGTCATCCGATCCTGCTACCGTCAGCCCGCGTGACGGTGCACCACGCAGCAGGAGTCGGTTACCAGCGGGCCGCGGGGGTCTACGAGCGCTCCCGGCCGTCCTATCCGCTCGCCGCGCTCGCGGCGCTGGCGGACGCCCTGCCGCTGGAGGCGGGCCGCACGGTCGTCGATCTGGGGGCGGGCACGGGCAAGTTCACCCGGCTGCTGGCGCTGACCGGTGCCGAGGTGCTCGCGGTGGAGCCGGTGCGGGAGATGCGCGAGACGCTCGCCGGGCTGCTGCCGGGGGTGGCGGTGAGCGCGGGCACGGCGGAGGCGACCGGGCTGCCGGCGGCTTGCGCGGACGCGGTGGTGGCCGCGCAGTCCTGGCACTGGTTCGCGGAAGGCGCGGCGCTCGCCGAGGTGCGGCGGCTGCTGCGGCCGGGCGGCGCGCTGGCGCTGGTGTGGAACACGTACGACACGTCGGTGCCGTGGGTGCGGGACTTCCAGGACATCTACTTCCGGCTCGCGCCGCGCGACCTGCCGAGCCCGCCGCTGGCCGCGGGTCCGGTCGACGAGCACCGGCAGGCGGACGGCTGGCGGCGGGCGTTCGAGGCGCCGGGGTCGGGCTGGGGCGAGATCCACGAGCGGCACTGGCCCAACCCGCACTCGACGACGGTCGCGGACGTCGTGGAGCGCATGATGTCGTCGAGCCATATCGCGGTACTGGACGAGGACGCGCGGGCGAGGGTGCGCACCGAACTCGCCGGGGTGCTCGGGGCGCACGACGCGACGCGGGTCAGCGGCGCGATCGAGATGCCGTACACGACGGACGTGTACTGGGTGCGCCCCGCCTGACCGGCGCGGGCCGGGCGGGGCGCGGAACCTTCGGGACGGCCCGGCTCAGGCGGCCGGGGTGCCGAACGCGGGGACGACCGCGCCCTTGAAGGTGTCCTTGATGTACTGCTCGACCTGCGGGGAGTTGAGCAGCTTGACGAGCTTGACCACCCGCGGGTCGTTCTCCTGGCCCTTCTTGACGACCAGGATGTTGGCGTACGGGTTGCCGGTCGCCTTCTCGGTGACCAGGGCGTCCTTGACGGGGTTCAGGCCGCCCTCGATGGCGTAGTTGCCGTTGATGACGCCCGCGTCGACGTCGCCGAGCGAGCGCGGCAGCTGCGCGGCCTCCAGCTCCTTGAAGTGCAGGTGCTTGGGATTGCCGGTGACGTCGGCGGGGGTGGCGGTCTGCCCGGTGCCGTCGCGCAGCGTGATGAGGCCGTTGGCGGCGAGCAGGCCGAGGGCGCGGGCCTCGTTGGTGGTGTCGTTGGGCACCTCGACGGTGGCGCCGTCCTTGAGCTCGGACAGCGAGCCGATCTTGTGCGAGTACAGGCCCAGCGGCTCCAGCTCGACGTCGGCGACGGCGACCAGGTGGGTGCCGTTCTTCTTGTTGAAGTCGTCGAGGTAGGGCTTGTGCTGGAAGAAGTTCGCGTCGACCTGGCCCTGCTCGGTGGCGGTGTTGGGCAGGACGTAGTCGGAGAACTCCTTGACCTGGAGGTCGAGTCCGGCGCTCTTGGCGAGGTGGTCGCGCACGAAGTCCAGGATCTGGGCGTGCGGGGTGGGGCTGGCGGCGACGACGAGCGGCGCGGAGGCGTCCTTGGCGGCCTTGCCGTCGGCGGAGCTGGAGCTGCCGGACTTCGAGCCGGAGTCGGAGCCGCACGCGGACAGGCCGAGCGCGAGAGCGCCCACGGCAGCGGCGGCAGCGGTGATCTTGAGTGTCCTACGCACGAAAAGTGCCTCTTTCTTGTGTTTCGTGGTGCCTGTTTTTCAGGTCTCCGTCCGCCCCGCGCGGGTGGTGCGGGGCGGACGGACGTCAGGGGGCGGTGGGCGCCGGGCGGGCTTTCAGCAGCCGCAGCCGGGGCGCGGCCGAGGAGCGTCCGCGGCGGGCGACGGCGCGGGCGGCGAGGTCGCCGGCCAGCTGCACGAGGGTCACGAGGACGACGAGGACGGCGACGATGACCCACATGAAGCCGGTCTCGAAGCGCTGGTAGCCGTAGCGCAGCGCGAGGTCGCCGAGTCCGCCGCCGCCGACCACACCGGCCATGGCCGAGTAGCCGACGAGGGCGATCACGGTGGTCGTGGCGCCCGCGACGAGCGAGGGCAGCGCCTCGGGCAGCAGCACCTTGCGCACCACCGTCCAGGTGCTGCCGCCCATCGACTGGACGGCCTCCACGAGCCCGCGGTCGACCTCACGCAGCGAGGTCTCCACGAGCCGGGCGAAGAACGGGACGGCGCCGACGGACAGCGGGACGACCGCGGCCTGCCAGCCGATCGTGGTGCCGACGATCGTGCGGGTGAAGGACATCAGCGCGATCATCAGGATGACGAACGGCAGCGAGCGGCCGAGGTTCACGACCGCGCCGAGCACCTTGTTGACAACGCCGCCGACCGCTCCGTGCAGCAGTCCGCCGCGGTCGGTGAGGACCAGCAGTACGCCGATGGGCAGCCCGGCGGCGATCGTGACGGCGGCGGACCAGCCGACCATCCGCAGGGTGTCCCCCAGCGCCTGGGTGATCAGCGGGTGCATCTGCGACCAGGTCACTTGGCCACCGCCGGGGCCGCTGCCGGGGCCTCTGTCGGGGACGCGCCCTGCTCGGACGGGGCGGACGGGGCGGACGGGGCGACGTCGACCTGGAGGCCCTGCTCGCGCAGGAAGCCGATGGGCACGACGTTGTCCTCGAAACGGCCGGGCAGCTCGATGCGCATCCGGCCGATCTGCCGCCCGTCGTAGGTCTCCATGGCGGCGCCGAGGATCGACACGTCGACGTTGTAGGTGCGCGCCAGCTGGGAGATCACCGGGCGGGTCGCGCTGTCGCCGTGGAAGGTGAGGTCGACCACGGTGCGGTCCGGGCCGGAGGCCGTGCCGCCGACCGGGAAGAGCTCGCCGGCCAGTTCGGAGCCGGGCGTGGCCAGCAGTTCCGCGACGGTGCCGGATTCCACCACTCGTCCGCCTTTCATGAGGGCCGCCGAGTCGCACACGGCCTTGACGACGTCCATCTCGTGCGTGATGAGCAGCACGGTCAGGCCGAGCTGCCGGTTGAGGTCGCGCAGCAGTTCCAGCACGGAGCGGGTGGTCTCCGGGTCGAGCGCCGAGGTGGCCTCGTCGGAGAGCAGCACCTTGGGGCGGCCGGCCAGCGCGCGGGCGATGCCGACGCGCTGCTTCTGGCCGCCGGACAGCTGCGCGGGGTAGGCGCGGGCCTTGTCGCCGAGGCCGACGAGGTCGAGCAGCTCGCGGGCGCGGGCGGCGCGCTCGCGGCGGGTGACGCCCTGGATCTCCAGCGGCAGCTCGACGTTGTCCTGGACGGTGCGTGAGGAGAGCAGGTTGAAGTGCTGGAAGACCATGCCGATGCCGGCCCGCGCGGCACGCAGTGCGGCCGGGGCCCGGTCGGAGCGGCCGGCCAGCGCGGTGAGGTCGCGCCCGGCGACCTCGACGGTGCCCGAGGTGGGGCGCTCCAGCAGGTTGACGCAGCGGATCAGGGTGCTCTTGCCCGCGCCGCTGCGGCCGACGACGCCGTAGACCTCGCCTTCGCGCACCGCCAGGTCGACGCCGTCGAGTGCGGTGATCTCGCGGTCGCGCGAGCGGTAGACCTTGCGCAGGTCGGTGGTGGTGATCACAGGGGTGTCCATCTGGTCGGGCGCACGGCGGACGTACCACCGCACAGGGGGTGTGCTTCGGGGGCGTGGCGCAGCCACGGCGTCCCGGGCGCGGCGCGGCGCTGCACCGGGAGGGGGTGTGACGCGGGCGGCGGGCGCCGGGGGCGCGACCGCTCAGGGCCTCAGGTCAGGCACACATTCGACACATTCGACACATACGACGAACACCGGGCGTGGTCGCCTCGGTCGCGCGGCTGCGGCGGTTCGTCGTGGTCATGGACCCCAGTAAACCAGACATCCCGCCCGGTTCCGAAATCCGGGCACCCTGTCCACTATCCGGACACCCGGTGGAACGGGCGGCTCCCGGCCCCGGGGCGGCGGGACGGGGGTGGGAGAACGGGCGGCCGCACGGCCGTAATACAGTCGGCGCATGCTCGACGCGGTCACCCTCACGGTCTCGGTCATGGCGCTGCTGCTCGCGGCGTGGTGCGCCTGGTCCGCGTACCGCGACGAGCCGACCAACGACCGGCATTTCGTCGGCATGGCCGTGGTGACGCTCGCCACGCTCGTGCAGCTGGTGGTCTCGCTGGTGCAGCTCGGCCACGGCGACCGCCCCGAGCAGGGGGTGCCGGTCTTCGTCGGCTATCTGATCGGCACGGTCTGCACCATCCCGGCCGCGGCATTCATGTCGCTGACCGAGCGCAGCCGCTGGGGCACCGCGGTCGTCGCGGCCGGCGGAGTGATCCTGGCCGTGCTGGAGCTGCGGCTGTACGACATCTGGGGAGCCGGTCATGGCTGAGGACACCACCACCGCGGACGACGGCACGCAGGCCGCGGCGGAAACGGCGGCGGAGGGCGCGCAGCCCGCGGGCGGGCGGCTCGGGCAGGGACCCGGGCGGCTGCTGCTGTGGTTCTACGGGGTCTTCACGGTGGCCGCGCTCTCCCGCTCGATCACGCAGATCTCGACGAAGTTCCACGAGGCGCCGCTGGCCTACGTGCTCTCGCTCGCGGCGGGCATCGTCTACGCGGTCATCACCGTCGCGCTGTGGCGGGGCGGCGAGCAGGCCCGCAGGGTCGCGCTGGTGTCCTGCTCGGCCGAACTGCTCGGCGTCATCGCGGTGGGCGTCCTGACCGTGGCGGACTCCTCGGCCTTCCCCGACCAGACCGTGTGGTCGGACTTCGGCGTCGGCTATGTCTTCCTGCCGCTGCTGCTGCCGGTCATGGGCCTGCTGTGGCTGCGCCGCTCGGCGCGCGAGGCGCGCGCGGCGTCCGCGGCCTGAGACCCGCCGCACGCGGGCCGTTCGTGCTCCACGTCCCGGGCGTGGCGGCGTCGTCGGCGCCGCGCCCGGGACGGGCGGGTCAGGCGGAGGCGGCGAAGGGCGCCTGCTCCGCGGGCTTTTCGAGGGTCACCATGCTCAGCCGCCGGGTGACCGGGCGGGCGGCGCCCACCTGGGAGTACCCGAGCTTGCGGTACATCCGCAGGTTGACCTCGCTGCGGTGGCCGGTGGAGAGCTGGTAGACCTTGGCCTCCCGTTCGGCCGCGAGACGGTCCTCCAGGGCGGACAGCAGCCGCCCGCCGAGGCCGTGCCGCTGGAGTCGCGGGTGCACGATCAGCTTGCCGATCAGGGCCGTCCCGTCCCCGTCGACGGTTCCCCGCACGGAGCCGACGACCTCCTGGCCGAGACGGGCCACCAGGACGCAGCCTTCGGCCAGTTCGGCCCGCAGCTCGTCCAGGGTCTGGGTGAGAGGTTCGATGGTGTAGTCGCCGTAGATCTCGGCTTCGCTCTGGTAGCAGAGGTACTGGAGTTTCAGGATCTTTTCGGCGTCGCTTGCTTCCGCCGTAGAGATGGTCACGCTCATGCCCATGCGCGCAGGCCTCCCCTTCGAAATCCGTCCGGGCAGTCTGAGGGTGAGGTGTGCGCCCGGGACGTGTGCCTGAACGGAGTCGGTGCGGTCGGCACCGTCTCCGTGGCGCCGATGATCGCACAAACATCCCTGCCGGTCAGTGACTTGCACTGCCCGCTCCAGGCTCCTCCGGGCGTGCAAAGGGTGCCCACTGCCGCCGGCTGTTTACCGTGCATTACCCCTTCTCACCGGGGATCCAACCCTCGAATTCAGGATCGATCGCGGACATCCCCGGCAGCGCGGGCGCGGCGGCCCCCCACCCCCCTGTGAGATTCCCAACTCCCGGGGATCTCCCGGTACATCGGTCCGGCCGTGCCCGGCGCCCGTGGTAAGGCGCAGGGCACGGCCGGCTTCACCTCAGGGAGTGGCCCGCGGGCCCGGTCAGGAGGACAGGTAGTCCGCGCGGGCGAGCACCGCGGTGTCGGCGTTGTCCGTGAACAGGCCGTCGATGCCGGTCGCGAACCAGGTCCTGAAGGCCGCGATCGGGTCGCCGTACGCGTTGGGGTCGGTGCCGACCTGGAAGTCCGCGGGCAGGAACTGGTTCTCGTTGCGCGCGGTGAAGGGGTGCAGCACCAGACCGGCGCGGTGCGCGTCACGCACCACCGTGGTGGGCTGGAGCAGCCTGCCCGCGGCGTCGCGCGGGATGACGACGTCGGTGGTCGGGCCGATGCCCTGGGCGAAGCCCGCGATCCACCGCAGGCCCGCGGGGGTGACGAGGTCGGCCACGGTCCGCTTGTCACCGGCGACGACGAAGTCCCAGGGCTGCGAGGTCAGCCCGTTGAGCAGGAAGATCTTCGCCGCCTCGGCGCCGAGCCGGCCCAGCCGCTGGAGGCTCTGCGCCTCGAAGGACTGGAGGAACTGCGGGGCGCCCGCGCGGTGCCTGCCGTACTGCTTGAGCTGCGCGACCAGCCGCTCCTCCAGCGGCAGGCCGATGCCGCGGAAGTAGGTGGGGTGCTTGGTCTCGGTGTGCAGCCACACCGGCTTGCCGCGCTTGCGGCCCTCCCGCTCGGCCCACTCCAGGACCTCGGCGAAGGTGGGGATGTCCCAGCGGCCGTTGTAGATGGTGTTGTGCGGGCGCACCGCGGGGAGCCGCTCGACCGCGCGCAGCCGCTTGAGCTCGGCGAGCGTGAAGTCCTCGGTGAACCAGCCGATGGTGGCGGTCCCGTCGATGGTCTTGGTGGTCCTGCGGCTCGCGAACTCCTTGTGGTCGGCGACGTCGGTGGTGCCGCCGATCTCGGGCTCGTGGCGGCACACCAGGTGCCCGTCGCGGGTGGGGACGACGTCCTGCTCGACGACGTCCGCGCCGATCGCGAGCGCGTACTCGTACGATCCGAAGGTGTGCTCGGGCCGGTAGCCCGCGCTGCCGCGGTGGCCCACGATGGTCGGCACCGGCAGCCGCGGGGCGCCGTGCCCCGGACCGCCGTTCTGCGCGGGCCCGGACTGCGCCGCGGCCGAGGTCGCCGTGCCGATCACCGCGCCGCCGGCGCCGAGCGCCGCCGCGGACAGCAGGGCGCGCCTGCCGGGGCCCGTTGTGTGCTGGTCATCCGTCATGCGCGCATCGTGCCGCGAACAGCTTGCGTACGGCCGACGGCGTGCGGAACACATCCGTAACACGCGTCAACAGTGGATGCCTTTCGCGTGAACCCGACGTGCGGCGGGCCCGGGGGCGCAAGTATCGTCCTGGTGTACATACGGACCGGTAGGGACCGGCCGGCCGACGGTGCGAAGCGGAGGAACACGGTGTCCCGCAGTGTGCTCAAGATGATTCTCGGACTGCTCTTGCGGGTCCTCTACCGCCCGGTCGTCGAGGGCGCGCAGCACATCCCGGGCGACGGGCCGGTGATCCTGGCGGGCAACCATGTGACCTTCATCGACTCGATCTTCCTGTCGCTGGCGGTCAAGCGGCAGGTGTACTTCATCGGCAAGGACGAGTACGTCACCGGCAAGGGCGTCAAGGGCCGGCTGATGGCGTGGTTCTTCACCACCTGCGGCATGATCCCGGTGGACCGGGACGGCGGGCGCGGCGGTGTCGCGGCGCTGATGACCGGCCGCCGGGTGCTGGAGGAGGGCCGGATCTTCGGCATCTACCCCGAGGGCACCCGCTCCCCCGACGGCCGCCTCTACCGCGGCCGCACCGGCGTCGCCCGGCTGACCCTCATGACCGGCGCGCCGGTCGTGCCGTTCGCGGTGGTCGGCACCGACAAGGTGCAGCCCGGCGGCTCCGGCATGCTGCGCATCGCCCCGGTCGGCATCCGCTTCGGCCGCCCGCTGGAATTCGCCCGCTACGACGGTATGGACCGCGACCGCTATGTGCTGCGGGCCGTCACCGACGAGGTGATGAGCGAGGTCATGCGCCTCGGCGGCCAGGAGTACGTGGACATGTACGCCACCAAGGCGAAGGCCGCCTGAGCCGGACGGCACGGCGGCACGACGAAGCCGGGCGGCCCCCTCGGGGGGCCGCCCGGCTTCGTCGTGTTCCGGCTACTGCTTGGCCTGCGCCCAGGTGTGCTGGGCGGCCAGGTCGGCCTTGACCTCGGCGAGCTGCACCGCGACGGCGGCGGGGGCGGTGCCGCCGCGGGCGCTGCGGGCGGCGAGGGCGCCGCGTACGTCGAGCACCTCGCGGACCTCGGGCGCCAGGTGCGGGGAGATCTTCGCGAACTGCTCGTCGGTCAGCTCGTGCAGCTCGATGCCCTCGGCCTCGCACACCTTGACGCACTCGCCCGCGACCTCGTGCGCGACCCGGAAGGGCACGCCCTGCCGGACCAGCCACTCGGCGATGTCGGTGGCGAGCGAGAAGCCGGCGGGGGCCAGTTCGGCCATCCGGTCGGTGTGCACGGTCAGCGTGGCCATCATCCCGGTGAAGGCCGGGAGCAGCACCTCCAGCTGGTCGACGGAGTCGAAGACCGGCTCCTTGTCCTCCTGGAGATCCCGGTTGTAGGCCAGCGGCAGCGCCTTGAGGGTGGCCATCAGACCGGTCAGGTTGCCGATCAGGCGGCCGGACTTGCCGCGGGCCAGCTCGGCGATGTCGGGGTTCTTCTTCTGCGGCATGATCGACGAGCCGGTGGAGAAGGCGTCGTGCAGCGTCACGAAGGAGAACTCCTTGGTGTTCCACAAGATCACCTCCTCGGCGATCCGGGAGAGGTCCACGCCGATCATGGCGGTGACGAAGGCGAACTCCGCGGCGAAGTCGCGCGCCGCGGTACCGTCGATGGAGTTGCCGGCCGAGCCGCCCTCGAAGCCCAGGTCGCGGGCGACCGCCTCGGGGTCCAGGCCCAGCGAGGACCCGGCGAGCGCGCCCGCGCCGTACGGCGAGACGGCGGTGCGGGTGTCCCACTGCCGCAGCCGCTCGGCGTCCCGGGACAGCGCCTGGGCGTGCGCGAGCACATGGTGGGCGAAGAGCACCGGCTGGGCGTGCTGGAGGTGGGTGCGGCCGGGCATGACGGCGTCGGGGTGCGCCTCGGCCAGGCCGACCAGCGCGTCCTGGAGTTCGGCGAGCAGGCCGCCGATCGTCCGGGCGTGGTCGCGCAGGTACATCCGGAAGAGGGTGGCGATCTGGTCGTTGCGGGACCGCCCGGCGCGCAGCTTGCCGCCCAGTTCGGGGCCGACGCGCTCCATCAGGCCGCGTTCCAGCGCGGTGTGCACGTCCTCGTCGGCGACGGTGGCGGTGAAGTCGCCCGCGGCGACGTCGCTCTCCAGCCGGTCGAGCCCGGCGATCATGCGGTCCAGCTCCTCGGCGCTGAGCAGCTCGGCGCGGTAGAGGACCCGGGCGTGCGCGCGGGAGCCCGCGATGTCGTACGGCGCGAGCCGCATGTCGAAGTGGATCGAGGCCGACAGCCTCTCCAGCGCGGCGGACGGCCCGTCGGCGAACCGCCCTCCCCACAGCTTGCCGCCCTGCTGTTCGGCGCTCACAGTGCCAGCTCCCTCTCGACGGTGCATACGCTCATTGGCATAAGTATGCACTCCACCGTATGAATAGTCAAAGCTGCGGGACCGGGCCCCGTACGGCGGGTTCAGACCTCGCCCTGGGCCAGCCGCAGCAGGTGGTCGGCGAGCTTCTGGCCCCCGGCGGGGTCCCGGCTGATGAGGACGACGGTGTCGTCGCCCGCGATGGTGCCGAGGATGTCGTAGACCTCGGCGGTGTCGATGGCCGACGCGAGGAACTGCGCGGCGCCCGGCGGGGTCCGCACCACCACCAGGTTGGCCGACGCCTCCGCGGAGATGAGCAGCTCACCGGCCAGCCGGCGCATCCGCTCCTCCTTGACGGACTCGCCGAGCGGCGCCTGCGGGGTGCGGAAACCGCCCTCGGACGGGACGGCGTAGATCAGCTCCCCGTCGTTGGTGCGGATCTTGACCGCGCCCAGCTCGTCCAGATCGCGGCTGAGCGTCGCCTGGGTGACGCTCAGCCCGTCGTCGGCGAGCAGCTTGGCGAGCTGGCTCTGGGACCGCACCGGCTGCCGCCCCAGGATGTCCACGATCCTGCGGTGCCGCGCCGTGCGGGTCTGCGGCACCGAGTGGCTGCCGCCGTGCTGCTGCGCCTCGCTCATCGTCGGGTCATTCTCCGTCCGTCCGCTACTTGCCCTGCCGGGTCGCCGCGTGCGCCCGGTCCAGGATGCCCGGCAGCGCCTGGAGCAGCGCGTCCGTCTCGGCGTCGCCGACGATCAGCGGCGGCGCGAGCCGCACCGTGCCGGGCACGGCGGCGTTGACCAGGAATCCGGCGTCCTGCGCCGCCTGCTGGACCTGGGCGGACACGGGCTCGGTGAGCACGATACCGATCAGCAGGCCCGCACCGCGCACATGATCGACCAGCGGATGGCCGAGCGCCGCGATGCCGTCGCGCAGCTTCTCGCCCTGCCGCTCCACGCTGTCCAGCAGCCCGTCGGCCTCGATGGTGTCCAGCACCGCGAGCGCGGCCGCGCAGGAGACCGGGTTGCCGCCGAAGGTGGAGCCGTGCGCGCCCGGCGTGAAGAGGTCGGCGGCCGGGCCGAAGGCGAGCGCGGCGCCGATCGGCAGCCCGCCGCCCAGGCCCTTGGCGAGCGTCACCACGTCCGGCTGCACACCCTGGGCCAGGCACTGGGCCCAGTGGCCGGTCCGGCCGACACCGGTCTGCACCTCGTCCAGCACGAGCAGCGTGCCGGTCGCCGCGGTGATCTCCCGCACCTCCCGCAGATATCCGGCGGGCGGCACCACGACGCCGTTCTCGCCCTGGATCGGCTCGACGATCACCAGCGCGGTGTCGGTGTCGACCACGGCGCGCAGCGCGTCGGCGTCACCGAAGGGGACGTGCACGACGTCGCCGGGCAGCGGCTCGAACGCCTCCCGCTTCTTCGGCTGGCCGGTCAGCGCGAGCGAGCCGATGGTGCGGCCGTGGAAGGCGCCCTCGGTGGCGACCATCTTCTTCCGCCCGGTGAGCCGGCCCAGCTTGAAGGCCGCCTCGTTGGCCTCGGCGCCGGAGTTGCCGAAGTACACCCGGCCGGGCCGGCCGAAGATCCGCAGCAGCCGCTCGGCGAGGGCGACCGGGGGCTCGGCGACGAACAGGTTGGAGACGTGGCCGAGCGCGCCGATCTGCCGGGTGACCGCCTCGACGACCGCGGGGTGCGCGGTGCCGAGCGAGTTGACGGCGATGCCGCCGAGGAAGTCCAGGTAGACCTTGCCGTCGGCGTCCCACAGCCGGGCGCCCTGTCCGCCGACGAGCGGCAGCCGGGGGGTGCCGTAGTTGTCCATGAGCGCGCCCTGCCAGCGGGCGGTGAGCGCCTCGTTGCCGGTCGTCTCCGTGGTCGCGGCTGTCTCGGTGGCGGTCACCGTGCTCCCCCTTCTGTGCTTGCGGGCGTCTGCTCGGGTACGTACTCGGTGGCGCGCAGGGCGGGCGCCGGGGGCTCGTCGGGGACGACCATCGTGCCGATGCCCTCGTCGGTGAAGATCTCCAGCAGGATCGAGTGCTGGACCCGGCCGTCGATGACGCGGGCGGTGTGCACGCCGCCCCGCACGGCGTGCAGGCAGCCCTGCATCTTCGGGACCATGCCGCTGGACAGGTCCGGCAGCAGCTTCTCCAGCTCGCTCGCGGTGAGCCGGCTGATCACCTCGTCGCTGTTGGGCCAGTCCTCGTACAGGCCCTCGACGTCGGTGAGGACCATGAGCGTCTCGGCGCCCAGCGCGGCCGCGAGCGCGGCGGCCGCGGTGTCGGCGTTGACGTTGTAGACGTGGCCGTCGTCGGCGGAGCGGGCGATCGAGGAGACGACCGGGATCCGGCCGTCGGCCAGCAGCGCGTCGATCGCGCCGGTGTCGATCGCGGTGATCT
The DNA here is from genome assembly GCF_053604375.1 of Streptomyces sp. NPDC004031. NCBI lineage: Bacteria > Bacillati > Actinomycetota > Actinomycetes > Kitasatosporales > Streptomycetaceae > Streptomyces > Streptomyces sp. NPDC004031. Next base: position 29,989 of record NZ_JBSGHL010000038.1, read on the forward strand.
CGCCGACCCGGCCGATGTCGACCGCGGCGCCGTCGATCACCGGCTGGTGCCGGACCGCGGTGATGGTGTGGGCGTCCTCGCCGGTCAGGCCGACCGCGAGCGGGCCGTGCTGGTTGAGCAGCCCGACCAGCTCGCGCTGCACCTGCCCGGCCAGCACCATCCGGACCACGTCCATGGCCTCGGGCGTGGTGACCCGCAGCCCCGCGCGGAATTCGCTCACCAGGCCGTGCCGGTCGAGCGCGGCGCTGATCTGCGGGCCGCCGCCGTGCACGACGACGGGCTTCAGACCGGCCTGCCGCAGGAAGACCACGTCCTGCGCGAAGGCGGCCTTCAGCTCCTCGTCGACCATGGCGTTGCCGCCGAACTTGATGACCACGACCCGGCCGTTGTGCCGGGTCAGCCAGGGCAGTGCCTCGATCAGGACCTGGGCCTTGGGCAGGGCCGCGTGCTTGCGGGTGCTGGGTGTCGTCGTCATGAGCTGTACGCGCTGTTCTCGTGGACGTAGTCGGCGGTCAGGTCGTTGGTCCAGATCGCGGCGGAGGCGTCGCCCGCGGCGAGGTCGGCGGTGATGACGACCTCCCGGAAACGCATGTCGACCAGCTCGCGGTCGTCGCCGACCTGGCCCTTGCGGCACACCCACACACCGTTGATGGCGACGTTCAGCTCGTCGGGGTCGAAGGTCGCCGACGTGGTGCCGATCGCGGACAGCACCCGGCCCCAGTTGGGGTCCTCGCCGTGGATGGCGCACTTGAGCAGGTTGCTGCGGGCGATCTGGCGGCCGACGTCGACCGCCTCGTCCTCGGTCGCCGCGTTCACCACGTCGATCCGGATGTCCTTGCTCGCGCCCTCGGCGTCGCCGATCAGCTGCCGGGCCAGATCCGCGCACACCGCCCGTACCGCCTCGGCGAACTCCGGCAGGTCCGGGGTGACGCCGGAGGCGGCGGACGACAGCAGCAGCACGGTGTCGTTGGTGGACATGCAGCCGTCGGAGTCGGCCCGGTCGAAGGTGACCCGGGTGGCCTCGCGCAGCGCCTTGTCCAGCGCGGGGGCGTCCACGACGGCGTCGGTCGTGAGCACCACCAGCATGGTGGCAAGGCCCGGGGCGAGCATGCCCGCGCCCTTGGCCATGCCGCCGACCGTCCACCCGGCGGGGCTGGACACCACCGCGGTCTTGTGCACGGTGTCGGTGGTCTTGATGGCGATGGCCGCCTTCTCGCCGCCGTGCTCCGACAGCTCGGCGGCCGCCCGCTCCACGCCGGGCAGCAGCTTGTCCATCGGGAGCAGCAGGCCGATGAGCCCGGTGGAGGCCACCGCGACCTCGCCCGCGCTGTGCCCCAGCACCTCGGCCGCCTTCTCGGCGGTGGCGTGCGTGTCCTGGAAGCCCTTGGGGCCCGTGCAGGCGTTGGCGCCGCCGGAGTTGAGCACGACCGCGGTGACCGCGCCGCCCCTGAGCACCTGCTCCGACCACAGCACGGGCGCGGCCTTCACCCGGTTGGAGGTGAAGACACCCGCCGCGGCGCGGCCCGGACCGTCGTTCACCACCAGGGCGAGGTCGGGGTTGCCGTTCTCCTTGATCCCGGCGGCGATGCCCGCCGCCCGGAATCCCTTCGCAGCGGTGACGCTCATTCTTTTCCCCTGTTCGCTTCTCCGCCCGCTCGGCACAAATCCGCGGGTCTCGTCGCTGTCTGCGGGCCGGAGGCCTCGCGTGCGTCGCTCACGGAGCAACTCCCACCGTGGTCAGCCCGGTCGTCTCGGGCAGTCCGAGGGCGATGTTCATGCTCTGCACCGCGCCGCCCGCGGTGCCCTTGGTCAGGTTGTCGATGGCGCTGATCGCGATGATCCGGTGCGCCGCCTCGTCGAAGGCCACTTGCAGCTGGACGGCGTTGGAGCCGTACACGGAGGCCGTCGCGGGCCACTGGCCCTCGGGCAGCAGGCGCACGAACGGCTCGTCGCCGTAGGCCTTCTCGTACGCGGCACGCACGTCCGCGGCCGTGACACCGGGGGCGGCCTTGGCGGTGCAGGTGGCGAGGATGCCGCGGGGCATCGGCGCGAGCGTCGGGGTGAAGGACACCCCGACCCGGGTGCCGGCCGCCGCGCTGAGGTTCTGGATCATCTCCGGGGTGTGCCGGTGACCGCCGCCGACCCCGTACGGGCTCATCGAGCCCATGACCTCGGAGCCCAGCAGATGCGGCTTGGCCGCCTTGCCCGCGCCCGAGGTGCCGGACGCGGCCACGATCACGGCCTCCGGCTCGGCGAGCGCCGCGGTGTACGCGGGGACGAGCGCGAGCGACACCGCGGTCGGGTAGCAGCCCGGCACCGCGATCCGCCGGCTCCCGGCGAGCGCGGCCCGCGCGCCCGGCAGCTCGGGCAGACCGTACGGCCACGTCCCGGCGTGCGGCGAGCCGTAGAAGCGCTCCCAGTCGGCGGCGTTCTCCAGCCGGAAGTCGGCGCCCATGTCGACGACGAGGACGTCCTCCCCCAGCTGTTCGGCCACGGCCGCGGACTGCCCGTGCGGCAGCGCGAGGAAGACCACGTCGTGCCCGGCGAGCACCTCCGCGGAGGTCGCCTCCAGCACCCGGTCCGCGAGCGGCAGCAGGTGCGGCTGGAGGCCGCCCAGTCGCTGCCCGGCGTTGGAATTCCCGGTCAGCGCCCCGATCTCGACCTCCGGGTGCGCGACCAGCAGCCGCAGCACCTCACCACCCGCATATCCGCTCGCTCCGGCCACCGCCGCGCGCAATGCCATCGAACCCTCCTCGTCGATGGCATGACTATACGGCGAGCCGCACTTTTATGCAAAGATCTTTGCGAGACCCCCGCGCGCGCGAGGGCCGCGGGGACCGTGCCGCCGGCCCGGCGGGCACGTCCCGTGACCGGCTGCGGCGGAGGCGCACGTTCCCTGTACGCGGTCGGTAACAGATCACGAGGGCGAGGGAGTTGTGTCCGAGGCATATCGCATACTCGGCTTGCAGCCGAACGGCGAACGGCGAGAGCACCGCGTACCGCGCACCACCCGGGGGAAGAGTCATGCACGCACCTGCCCGCATCAACCGCACGATGTCCCGCGTCCTCGCGGGTGCGGCGGTGGCCGCGGTGCTCGCCGTCGCGGGGTGCCGGTCGAGCGGGGCGGACGCCAAGGACGCCACCTCGTCGTCGCACCGGCCGGGCACGGCGACGCCGGCGCGGCCGTCCGGCCCGGACACGGCCGCCTCCCCCGCGCGCGGCAGCACCACCGACGACGACGAGCAGGCGCCCTCCTGCGACCAGGACGACCTCACGTCCTCCGCGACGAACGAGGACGGCGAGGGGCACGAGCCCCGGCACCTGCTCCTGGCCCTGACCAACACCGGCGACCGGCCGTGCGCGGTGCACGGCTACCCCCAGGTGCGGCTGGGCGCCTACTCCAAGTCGCCGGTCCAGGTGATCGGGGACAGCGACCCGGCGGGCCCCGCCGTCCTCTCCCCCGGCGACGCCGTCTACGCCGCCCTCCTCGTCAACGGCGCCCGGACGGACACCTACGAGACGAAGGGCATCACCCTGCGCCTCCAGGGCGACAGGCCCGGCACCACCACCGGCCGCCCGATATCGGTGAGCCTCCCCGCGGTGGCCGCCTTCGACGAGGGCGCCCGCGTCACGTACTGGTCGTCGGCCCAGGGCTACGCGCTCGACTTCATCATGTCCCGCTGACCCCCGGCCGGGACCGGGGTCCCGGGGTCCCGGGGTCAGCGGCGGATCGCGCGCAGGACGACGAACTTGGGGTCGGAGGACATCACGTCGCAGTTGCCGAACAGGCGGCGCAGCCGGGTGTGGTGCCCGAGATGGCGGTTGGCGACGACCCACAGCTCACCGCCGGGGCGCAGCGCCGCGCGGGCGGTGCCGAACATCCGGCGCGCGGTGGCGTCGGTGGTCGCCCGGTGCGAGTGGAAGGGCGGGTTGTTCAGGACGAGGTCGGCGCTTCCCGCGGGCACACCCGAGGCCACGTCGGCGACGACGAACTCCGCGCGGGTGGCCGGATCGGCGCTGGCCCGGAAGGTCTCCTCGGCCGAGGCGACGGCCTGGTGGGACTCGTCGGTGAACAGCACCTCGGACTCCGGGTTGGCGACCGCCGCCGCGGTGCCGAGCACGCCGTTGCCGCAGCCGAGGTCGATGACCCGGTCCGGGCCCGCGCGGTGCGGCAGGTGGGCGAGCAGCAGCCGGGTGCCGACGTCCAGGCGGTCGGCGCAGAAGATCCCGGCGTGGTTGACGACCGTACGGCCGGACATCGGGCCGATGCCGTCCGGCAGGGCGTAGCGCAGCGGCCACGGGCTGGGGGTGCGCGGCAGGGCGGGATCGGGCGTGCAGTGCACGAGCCGGGCCTTGCGGACGGCGAGCGAGGTACGGGTCGGGCCGAGGATCCGCTCGAAGAGGGCGAGCGTCGAGGTGTGGATCTCGGTCACCATGCCCGCGCCGGCCACGACCGTGCCGGCGTGCACGGCGGGCGCGAGGGCGTGCAGCTGGTCCTCCAGCAGGCCCAGGCTCTTCGGTACGCGCACCAGCAGCAGGTCGATCCGCGCGGGCGGCGCCTCCCGGGTGGTGCGCAGGCTCACCCGCTCCCCGGCACCTGCCCGCCGCAGGTTCGCCCGGGTGGCCTGCTGGCCGAGGAAGGAGTCCGAGATCTGCACCAGCTCGTCCGCGCCGGGGGCGGTCGCGAGGGCGGTGGCCAGGGCTCCCCAGCGGTCGCCGAGCAGCACGGTGGTGGTGCCGGGTCCGCGGCCGGGCGGCTCGGCCGCGAGGTGCGACAGCAGGTGGTCGTCGGCGGCGTCCCAGGCCCGCAGCTGGTCGCGGGGGTCCGCGGGGTGGCGGGTCAGGTCGAGGTCGCCCCACGGGGTGGTGAATCGGTGCATGGTCCCCCCAGCGTAGGGCCTGCGCGCGAGGCGGCCGGACGCCGAGCGGGGCCCGGACGGGAGCGGGGCCCGGAGGTTTTGTCCATCCTCCGGGCCCCTGTGATGCCGCCGATGGGTCCGTCCGCACCCGTCGGACCGCGGTTCACTCGTCATGTCGTCGCGTTCTGCCATTGAACTACCGCCGCAGGAGAGAGCGGCGGACCGGAGTCGAACCGGCACCTGACGACCCGGACCGCGACCGGTCGGTGCGGCGAGCGGCGGCGAATGCTGAGTCTGGAGCGAGAGTCTGAGATTGACGGCGACGTGTCGCGTCGCTCACGACGAGCTTCAGCTTCAGCTTTGCGCTCCTCGCGCACCCCTCCGCACTCGGGCGGAGGGGGTCCTTGGGGGCTCAGCGGGCGAAGACGTACCCCAGTACGGCCTCGCCGACACGCTGATCGGTGACCTCGGCGCCGTTCGCCTCCTCGCGGGCGAACTTCACCGCCGTCTGGAGCTTCTCGACCCGGTCCAGCAGTTCGTTGACCCGGCGGGCGGGCAGCGCGCCGGAGAACTTGACGGTGGTCCAGTAACCCACCGGCACGTCCTCGTAGTAGACCTCCACCTGCGCCGGGTGGTTCTCGGTCGCCTCGGCCTTGACGTGGTTGCGCGGCACCTTGCGGGTGCGGATCGTCCGCACCGGCTCCGTCTTCCACGCGTCCGTGGACGGGTCCTGCGACCAGGACTCCGCCGCGTCCAGCACCGGCAGCCGGCGGACGAAGCCGTGCAGTTCGGTCAGCTGCTTCTCCAGGAAGAGCAGATAGGACACCGGGACGGCGGGCACGACGACCCGGCCGTCCACGGTGACGTCGGCCCGTGCCTCGCAGTTCGCCCAGTCCTTGGTCGCGGTGACGTCGAACAGCCGGGTCAGCGCCGCCACCGCGGACCGCAGCACACCCTCCGCCTGCACCTGCACCCGTGTCGACTCGGGCGGCAGCTGCTCGCCCTCCTCGTCCTTCGGCTGGTACGTACGGGATATGCCGGACAGCAGCGCCGGCTTCTGCAGGTCGTGCTGAGCGGACGTCAACTCCTGCTGCGCCTTGGTCTTGACGCCCTTCTCGACCGCGATGATCTGGTTCAGTTTCGCCACGCCCCGACCGTAACAGCCACCCGTGCGCGCGTTCGACCGGTTTCCGGCTACGGCGTGCGCACCCGGCAGGTGTAGTGGTCGGCGACCACCCGGCTCATCGCGCCCAGCGGGTCGGCGGCGACCTGGGTGGCGGAGAAGAAGACGTTGCCGCGCACCTCGCGGTACCCCGCGTCGAAGGTGAGGTGCCGGGACAGCTCCGCCGGATCCTGCCAGGCGTCGGGCTGCCCGGCCACGCCGACCTTGTAGAGCGCCTCGCCGACGTAGAGCCGGACCCGGGTGCCCCGCACGACGTCCGACCACCACGGGACGAGGACGCCGTAGTCGGCGGCGGTGAAGCCGATGTTCCAGTAGACCTGCGGCACGATGTAGTCGATCCAGCCGCGCTTCACCCAGGTACGGGTGTCGGCGTGCAGGTCGTCGTAGGTCTGGACGCCTGCCGTCGTCGCCGAGCCGAGCGGGTCGTTCGCGGCGTTGCGCCACACGCCGAAGGGGCTGATGCCGAACTGCGTACCCGGGCGGATCGCCTTGATACGGGCGGCCGTCTCCAGGACCAGCAGGTCGGTGTTGTGCCGGCGCCACGCGTCGCGGTCGGGGAAACCGGCGCCGTACGCGGCGTAGGCGGCGTCGTCGTCGAAGACCTGGCCCGCGACCGGGTACGGGTAGAAGTAGTCGTCCCAGTGCACCGCGTCCACCGGGTAGCGGCGCACCGCGTCCAGCATCGCGTCCTGCACAAAGCGGCGGACCTCCGGCAGACCGGGGTTGTAGTAGAGCTTGCCGCCGTACGGCACCGTCCACTGCGGGTTGAGCCGCGCGGGGTGGGTGGGGGCGAGCCGGCTCGGGTCGTCGCTGTTCGCGACCCGGTAGGGGTTGAACCACGCGTGCAGCTCCAGCCCGCGGCGGTGTGCCTCGCGCACGGCGGTGCCCAGCGGATCCCACCCGGGGTCGCGTCCCTGGGTACCCGTCAGATACTCCGACCAGGGCTCGTACGGGGAGGGCCAGAACGCGTCGGCGGTCGGGCGGACCTGGAACATCACGGCGTTCAGCCGGCGCTGGGCGGCGAGGTCGAGCAGGTCCAGCAGCTCCTGCCGCTGCGCGGCGGGCGTCAGCCCCGGGGCGGAGGGCCAGTCCGTGTTCGCGACGGTCGCGATCCACATGCCGCGCAACTCCCTGCGCGGGGTGCGCACGGACGCGGAGGCCGCCGCCGCGGCCGCGCCGGGCACGATCGCGGCCGCCGCGACACCTGCCGCTCCGGCGGTGAGCGATCTCCGTGAGAGCGAACCCATTCCTGCCTCCTGCTCGTGACGCCGGGTCATGATCGGGGCCGAGCCCCGTCCATCTCTGCCCTCATCTCCCCCGCCCGAACCCCCGCCCCCACCTGCCCCTTGCGGTAAATCCCGCGACTTTGCGGCGAGGTGACCGTTGTGGGAGGGCACCGCGACCGCCCACCGCGGCGGGAAGATCGCGACGACCACCGCAGGAGGCACCCCGGGCGCCGGGGGAACCGCCAACCGGCGGAAGGGGGAGGGTCGCTCAAATGGGGGAACGGCACGCGTGATGCGGGCGTGGCGGCACGTCGAGGGGCCAGAATCAGGGCGACGTCCCAGAGCCGCAAGGGGGAGCCGGCTGGATGAGCCAGAAGCGAACCTCGCGCGGCCTGAGCCGCGCACACTGGGCCCTGCTCCCCGCAGGGTGGACCGCGGCGCTCGGCCTGCTCGCCTGGCAGGTGCCGGACGGCTCCGACGTGCTCCCGGCGCTGGCCGCGGCCCCCGCGCTGACGGCCGCGGCGGGCGCCCGCCGCCTCGCGGTGCTGGGCAGCGGCGGCCTCGCCCTCGCCGCGATGGGCGCCGACATCGCGACCGACCAGGTCACCGGGCCGGGCCCGGCCGTGGGAACGGCGGGCGCGGTGCTGACCGTGCTGGCCGCCGGGATGTGGACGGCGGGCCGCCGCTCCGCACTGGGCGCCGAGCTGGACCGCGCCCGGGAGATCGCCGCGGCCGCGCAGCAGGTGCTGCTCCCGGCGCTGCCACGCCGTCTCGGCGATGTGACGGTCACCGGCGAGTACGTGTCGGCGAGCCTCGACGCCCGGATCGGCGGCGACTTCTACGAGGCCGTCGCCACGCCCTTCGGCGTCCGCGCGCTGATCGGTGACGCCCGCGGGCACGGCCTGCCCGCGATCGGGCTGGCCGCGGCCCTGCTGGGCTGTTTCCGGGAGGCCGCGCACCAGGAGCCGGATCCGGCGGGCGTGGTGCGGCGGCTGGACGGCGCGCTGCGCCGCCATCTGCTGGAGCGCGTCGCCACGGAGGCGGACCGCGGTGAGGTGTCGGACGCGGCCGAGGAGTTCGCGACGCTCCAGCTCGTGCAGATCGACGACGACGGCACGCTGCTGGTGGTCAACTGCGGCCACCCCGCCCCGTACGTCCTCGGCCCGCGCACGGGGCCGCTGCCGATGGGCGATCCGCTGCCGCCGCTGGGGCTGTTCGACGCGCCGCGCACGCAGGTGCCGGTCAGTACCGGGCGGCTGGCGCCGGGTGAGGGCCTGCTGCTGCACACCGACGGCGTGACGGACACCCGGGACGCCGCCGGGCGGTACTTCCCGCTGCCCGACACGCTCAACGCGATGGCCGCCCGCCGGGTGCGCGGCACGGAGGTCGCCGAGCTGCTGCGGGACGCGGTGGTGCGGCACGCCGGGGGCCGCTGTGCGGACGACGTCGCCGTCCTGGTGCTGCTGCGCGACGGCTCACCGCGTCCGGCCGTGGCGCGCGGTACGGCGCTCTCGGCGTCGTAGCCCCCGCCCGGGGGCGGTCCGCGCCGTGTCACCCGCACGGCCGGTCCCGGGCTGCCGCGGCCGTGCGGGCGCGGGACCGTGGGCGAGGGGGTGTCGTCGTGCGAAGGAGTACGGGCGTGGCCGAACAGCCCGCGAGCGGCACCGGCGGTGCGGCCCCGGCGGAACCGCAGCTCCAGGCCCGGTCGCAGCCCCCGCCCGCGCCGAGCCCGGCGCCGGGTCCGCCCGGACCCCCGACGGTGATCGTGGACGGCCTGCATGTCGTCTACCGCATCTACGGCGCCGAGGCCGGACGCGGCAGCGCGACGGCGGCGCTGCGCCGTATCGTGCTGCGCCGCGGCTCACCGGCCGTGCAGACCGTGCACGCCGTCCGGGGTGTGACCTTCACCGCCTACCGCGGTGAGGCCATCGGCATCATCGGCTCCAACGGCTCGGGCAAGTCCACGCTGCTCAAGGCCATCGCGGGGCTCCTCCCGGCGGAGCGCGGCCGGGTCTACACCGACGGCCAGCCCTCGCTGCTCGGTGTCAACGCGGCCCTCATGAACGACCTGACCGGCGAGAAGAACGTCATCCTCGGCGGCCTCGCGATGGGCATGAGCCCGGAGGAGGTCCGGTCCCGCTACCAGGGCATCGTCGACTTCTCGGGCATCAACGACAAGGACGACTTCGTGTCGCTGCCGATGCGCACGTACTCCTCCGGCATGTCCGCCCGGCTGCGCTTCTCCATCGCCGCGGCCAAGCGGCACGACGTCCTGATGATCGACGAGGCGCTGGCCACCGGCGACCGCCAGTTCCAGCTGCGCTCCGAGCAGCGCATCCGCGAACTGCGCAAGGAGGCCGGCACCGTCTTCCTGGTGAGCCACAGCAACGCCGCCATCCGCGACACCTGCACCCGCACCCTGTGGATCGAGCGGGGCGAGCTGCTCATGGACGGCCCCACCGAGGCCGTCGTCAGCGCCTACGAGGCCCACAGCGACGGCAAGCCCCCCGGCTGACCGGGGAACCTGCCGCCGGGCGCGGCTCAGCCGTACGGGTAGAAGCCCGCGCCGGACTTCCGGCCGAGCCGTCCCGCGTCGACCATGCGCTGGAGCAGCGGCGGGGCCGCGTACAGCGGCTCCTTGTATTCCGAATACATCGAGTCGGCGATCGCGGCGATCGTGTCGAGGCCGATGAGGTCGGACAGCCGCAGCGGGCCCATCGGGTGGGCGCAGCCCATCTCCATGCCGTTGTCGATGTCCTCGCGGGTCGCGATGCCCGACTCGTACATCCGGATGGCCGACAGCAGGTACGGGACCAGCAGCGCGTTGACGACGAAGCCGGAGCGGTCCTGGGCGCGGATCGCGTGCTTGCCGAGGACGGTGGTGACCAGGTCCTCCGCGCGCTTGAGGGTGTCGCTGCCGGTGGTCAGCGCCGGGATCAGTTCGACGAGGGCCTGGACGGGCGCGGGGTTGAAGAAGTGGATGCCGAGGACGCGGTCCGGGCGGGACGTCGCCACGGCGAGCCGGACCAGCGGGATGGACGAGGTGTTGGACGCCAGGATCGCGTCCTCGCGCTGCACCACCTGGTCCAGCACCTTGAAGATGTCGGTCTTGACCCGCTCGTCCTCCACCACGGCCTCGATCACCAGGTCGCGGTCGGCGAACTCGCCGAGGTCGGTGGTGAAGGTGAGCCGCCCGAGCGCCTCGTCCCGCTGCTCCGCGGTGATCTTGCCGCGTTCCGCGGCCTTGCCGAGGGAGCCGGTGAGCCGTGCCCGGCCGAGCTCCAGGGCCTCGCCCGTGGTCTCCGCGATCCGGACGTCCAGCCCGGCCTTCGCGCACACCTCGGCGATACCGGACCCCATCTGGCCCGCGCCGACCACTCCGACGCGCTCGATGTCTCCCACTCGACCCAGCCCTCCGTGCAGCTCCATCGCCTACCGCACAGACGTTACCCGGGCCGGTGCCCGAAGCCGCGGGTGGGACCGGCGTGCTGCCCCGGTCCCCACCGCGGCCCCCGGCCGCCGGGCCCGCGCGCCGGCAGTCGCGCGGGCCCGGCGGGCTCGTTCAGGCCTTGGTGCAGGCCTTTCCGTTGAGCGTGAACGAGGCCGGCACCGCGGGGGTGCCGGGCGCCACGCCCGTGAAGCCGACCACGGTGTTGCCACCGGCCGGGATCGACGTGCCCCAGCTCGGCGCGGTCACCGTCACGGCCGCGCCGCTCTGCGTGTAGTCACCGCTCCACAGCGACGAGATCGTCTCGCCCGCGGTGAAGGACCAGCCCAGCTTCCACGGGTCGACGGCCGTGCTGCCGGTGTTGGTCACCGTGGCCGAGGCCTGGAAGCCGCCGGGCCACTGGTTGGTGACCGTGTAGGCCACCGTGCACGAGCCCGCGGGCGCAGTGGTCGGAGGTGTGGTGGGAGGTGTGGTGGGCGGAGTCGTCGGAGGTGTCGTCGGCGGCGTGGTGGGCGGGGTGGTCTGCCCGGTCGTCGGAGGCGTCGTGGGCGGGGTCGTACCGCCGCCCGAGGTGTCCGACGTGTCGCCGTAGATGATCCCGCGCCCGTTGGTCGCGATGTAGACGCGCCCGTAGACCCGCGGGTCGCCGGTGATCGCGGTGTTGGTCACACCCCACTGGTGCTTGTCGTCGTTGATGCGCACCCAGCTCGCACCGGCGTCGGTGGAGCGGAAGATGCCGCGCACCCCGCCGATCTTCGCGCTGGTGTAGAGCGCCTGGTAGGAGGCGCCGGGCGCGGCCTTGCCGAAGCCGATCGTGTCGGCCTCCTGGACGCCTCCCAGCTTGGTGAACGACGCCCCGGAGTTCGTCGAGTGCCACAGGCCGTACGTGCTGCCGGCGCCCCCGACCACCCATACGTCGCCCTCGGTGCCGGGCAGCGCCTTGAGGTGGGCGCTCTCGGTCGGCAGGCCGGTGGCCGCGGTCGCCGCGAAGGTCGCGCCGCCGTCGGTGCTGACGTAGAACTTGCCGCCGGAGATCCCGTAGAACTTCTTCGGGTTGACCCGGTCGGAGCCGATCGCCGCGCCCGTGGGCAGGCCGCTGACGGTCTGCCAGGAGTTGCCGAAGCCGGTGGTGTGCTGGACGCCGACTCCGGCGGTGCTCCACACGAAGCCGCTGCCGTCCGCGGCCGCCGCGATCGAGCCGCCCGCGGCACCGGAGGGGTCGGTGCCGGCGAACCAGTTGGCGCCGTTGTCGGTGGAGAAGGCGACGTGCGCGCCGGTGTCGGCGTTGCCCACCCTGGCGACGATGTTGGCGTTGGTGCCCGCGTAGTCCAGGCTCGTCGTCGTGGTCCAGTTCGGCTGGGTGAACATCATCGCCGGCACGGTGTCGAGACTGGTGTGCCGGAAGCCGCCCAGGTCACCGAGCGCGCTGATGAGCGGGGCGCCGGTGGGCGGGCTGATGAGGTCCTGGACCGAGGTCTCCTCCAGGCCCTTGGCGTTGGGCTTGACGGTGAACTTGGTGCCGGTGTCCCAGTTGGTGAGGTTGTCGGTGCCGTAGATCGTGGCGCCGGTGCCGTACCACATGCGGTTGGAGTTGAACGGGTCGATCTCCAGCGACTCCGTCATCCAGCCGAGCTTGGGCGCCTCCTCGGGGGGTGCGGGGTTGCCGCCCCAGCTCAGCCACGGGGAGGACGAGATGTCCATGGTGTAGCGGTCGGCGCGGGTCGGGTAGCTGGGGGTGTCCCAGGCCCGGGTCCAGGTGGCGCCGTTGTCGGTGGAGCGGAAGATCTGCGTGTCCGCCCACCAGGAGCTGTAACCGGTGACCATGAGCGTGCCCGGGTGCTGCCGGTCCACGCTGAGGCCGCTGTAGCCGAAGTACGTGTCCGCGTCCGACATCGGGCTGATGTTCGTCCAGGTGCCGGTCGCGGTCGCGTACCGCCACACCTGGCCCTTGGCGCCGTCGTACGGGCCGCCGGTGTCACTGGTGGCGAGGTAGAGGTAGCCGTTGACGCTGTCCAGGACGCCCTTGTGCGCGATGTAGCCGGTGGGCTGCCCGGCGAGCCGGGACCAGGTGGCGCCGCCGTCCGTGGAGCGGTAGACGGTGTTGTCCTTGTCGGCCACGCCCACGTAGATCGTCTGCGTGGTGCTGCCCTTGGTGCCGGTGCGCGGGTCGAAGGTCACCCACACGTCGCCCTGGTTGTCGCTCTGGTAGCCGGTGCTGTCCGACGGATCGGCCACGTAGGTGCCCGCGTTGGGGAAGGACGCGACCTTCGCCCACGTCACACCGGAGTCGGTGCTGCGCCACAGGCCGTTGCCGCTGGGCGCGGCGAAGTACAGGACGCTGTCCTTGTTGGGGTCGATCGCCAGCCGCTCACCCATGCCGCGGCCGGGCATGTTGCCGCCGAGCTTGAACGGCAGCGCCGTCGACTGCCAGGTCGCCCCGCGGTCCGACGAGCGCATGATGGCGCCGTTGTTGGGGTCCCAGGAGTTGGTGTACATCCCGACCGCCGCGTACACCTTGTCCGGTGCGAGCGCGTCGGTGGCGAGGCTGACCACGCCGTTGCGGTTCCAGTCCGTCCAGCCGACCGAGTCCAGCAGGGGGGTCCAGGACTTGGTCGACTCGTTCCACCGGTACGCGCCGCCGATGTCGGTACGGGCGTAGGCGAGATTCTTCTCGGACTGGTTGAAGACGATGCCGGGGACAAAGCCGCCGCCCTCGATCTGGGCGTTCTTCCAGGTGTACGTGTCCGACACCGCGGCGGGGGCCGCTGCCGCGGCCGGTGAGCCGGTGGCGGCGACGGTCGCCGCGGCGACGGACACGGCGCCGCCGATGAGGGAGAAAGCCGCGACCAGCGCGGCGAGGGGTCTGCGAAGCATGGGGCGTCCTTGAGTGTGGGGGGTGGACGACTCGGGGCAGCGCGGATGCGTGGGAGCGCTCCCACGAGAGGTCCGATGATAGCGCTCACCTCTCGCGGGGAGAAGCCCCGCGGTGTTGGCCTCCAGCCCTCCGGGCTGCCCCTTGCTGTGATCGCGGGACCGTCCCTCTCCCGTGGCTGGTCGCGCAGTTCCCCGCGCCCCTGAAAAACGCTCACCCTCCCCCGCAGGCGCTCGCGTCTGCGACGCAGCCCAGCACCCCAGGGGCGCGGAAAACCGCGCGCCCAACCCACCACCGGCGGAAGGCCGCAGCACCCACTTGCCTGGGGGCGCGAGGAACTGCGCGACCAACCCACCACCGACGGAAAGCCGCGGCACCTGCCCAAGCGGCACCCCCAGGCGCAAAGGGGCGCGAGGAACTGCGCGCGCAACCCACCACCAGCCGAAGGCCGCGGCACCTGCCCAAGCGGCACCCCCAGGCGCAAAGGGGCGCGGGGAACTGCGCGCTCAGCCCCCGCCCGCCGAAGGCCGCGGCACCCGGCGCAAGTGGCACCCTCAAGCGCAAAGGGGAAAGGGGGCCCGCCCCGAAGGACGAGCCCCCTCCCGAGTGGGGCGCGGTCAGGCCCCGCGCAGGGTCGCGTTCGTACGGCTCGCCGCCGAGGCGACCGCGGCGTCGCGCGCGGCGGACGCCTCCTCCGCCGTGAGGGTGCGGTCGGGCGCCCGGAAGCGCAGCGCGTACGCGAGGGACTTGCGGCCCTCCCCGATCTGCGGCCCGGTGAAGATGTCGAACAGCCGCACCGATTCGAGCAGGTCGCCCGCCCCGGCGCGCAGCGCCGCCTCCACCTCCGCCGCCGGAACAGCCGCGTCGACGACGAGCGCGACGTCCTGCGTGGCGACCGGGAAGGTCGATACGCGCGGCCCGGTGGCGGTCTCGCCGCCTGCCGCGACGACGAGGTCGAGGTCGATCTCCATCGCGCAGGTCCGCTCGGGTACCCCGAACGCCTTCGTCACCCGCGGGTGGAGTTCGCCCGCGTGCCCGACGACCTCTTCCCCGGCGAGCAGTTCGGCGCACCGCCCGGGGTGGAAGGGCGCGTACTGCCCGGCCCGTGCGGTGAGCCGCACGCCCGCCTCGCGGGCGACCGTGCGGGCGGCCTCGACCGCGTCGGCCCAGGTCGCGGGCTGGGCCTCGCCCCACCAGCCGGCCTGCTCGCGGGCGCCCGCGAGGACGACGCCGACGCGGTGCGGCTGGTCGGGCAGCGCGGCGACGAGCGCGGCGATCTCCTCGTCGGTGGGCCGCCGGTCGACGGGCAGCCGCGGCGGCGGCACCTGCTCCTGGCGGGGCAGGAAGACCAGGCCGGTCTCGAAGAGGGCGAGGTCGTGCGCGCCGCGCCCGTGGTTGCGGCGCAGGGTGCCGAGCAGTCCGGGCAGCAGCGTGGTGCGCAGCAGCGGCTCGGTGTCGTCGAGCGGGTTGGCGAGCCGGACCGTACGGCGCCGGTCGTCGTCCGCGTCGAGGCCGAGCTGGTCGAGGACGTCGGAGCTGAGGAAGGGGTAGCTGGGCGCCTCGACGTATCCGGCGCCGGCGAGTGCGCGGCCGACGCGGCGGCGCAGCAGCTGGCCGGGCGTGAGGCCGCGGCCGGCGGGCGGCTGCGGCAGGGTGGAGGGAAGGTTCTCGAAGCCTTCGAGGCGGATGACCTCCTCGGCGAGGTCGTTGATGTAGTTGAGGTCGGGCCGCCAGGACGGCACGGTGACCGCGAGGTCGTCGGTGCCGGTGACGTCGCAGCCGATCTCCTGGAGGCGCCGCACGACGGTCTCGCGGCCGTAGTCGGTGCCGGCGACCTTGTCGGGGTGGTCGGCGCGCATGGTGATGGTGCGCGGGCTCACGGGCGCGGCGATCTCGGTGACGCCGGGCTCGGCGGTGCCGCCCGCGAGCAGCACCAGCAGGTCCACGGTGCGCTGGGCGGCGGCCGAGGTGGCGAGCGGGTCGGTGCCGCGCTCGAAGCGGCGGGAGGCCTCGGAGCCGAGCTTGTGGCGGCGCGAGGTGCGGGCGATCGGGATCGGTGCGAAGTGCGCGGCCTCGATGACGACGTCGGCCGAGCCGCCGTCGGCGATCTCGGTGTCGGCGCCGCCCATGACACCGGCCAGGCCGATGGGCCCGGAGTCGTCGGTGATGACGAGGTCCTCGGCGTCGAGGGTGCGCTCGGCGCCGTCCAGGGTGGTGAGCTTCTCGCCGGGGGTGGCGCGGCGGACCCCGATCGTGCCGCGCACGCGCGCGCGGTCGTAGGTGTGCAGCGGCTGGCCCAGCTCGATCATCACGTAGTTGGCGATGTCGACGGTGAGCGAGATCGGGCGCATGCCGACCTTCTGCAGCCGGCGCTGGAGCCAGATCGGGGAGAGTGCCTCGGGGTCGATGCCGGTGACGGTGCGGGCGGTGAAGCGGTCGCAGCCCTCGGGGTCGGCGATCGCGACGGGGTAGCCGTCGCCGTTGTGCGCGGGCACGTCGATGAGGGCGGGGTCGCGCAGCGGCACGCCGTAGGCGATGGCGGCCTCACGGGCGACACCGCGGATCGACAGGCAGTAACCGCGGTCGGGGGTGACGGCGATGTCGAGCACCTCGTCGACGAGCTCCAGCAGCTCGATCGCGTCGGTGCCGGGGGCGGGGGCGCCGGGCGGCAGCACGATGATGCCGTCGTGGTCGTCGCCCATGCCCAGTTCGCGGGCGGAGCAGATCATGCCGTGCGAGACCTTGCCGTAGGTCTTGCGGGCGGCGATCTGGAAGTCGCCGGGCAGCACTCCGCCGGGCAGGATGACGACGACGCGGTCGCCGACGGCGAAGTTGCGGGCGCCGCACACGATCTCCTGCGGCTCACCCGTGTTGTTGGCGTCGCCGACGTCGACGGTGCAGAAGCGGATCGGCTTCTTGAAGCCCTCCAGCTCCTCGATCGTCAGGACCTGGCCGACGACCAGCGGGCCCTTGATGCCGGCGCCGAGCTGGTCGACGGTCTCGACCTCCAGGCCGGCGGAAATGAGCTTGGCCTGGACGTCGCGGCCGGTGGCACCGGCGGGCAGGTCGACGTACTCCCGCAGCCAAGAAAGCGGGACCCGCATCAGATCTCCATCCCGAACGGGAGGGTGAAGCGCACGTCACCCTCGACGATGTCTCGCATGTCCTCGACGTTGTGGCGGAACATCAGCATCCGCTCGATGCCGAAGCCGAAGGCGAAGCCGCTGTACTTCTCCGGGTCCACACCGCACGCCACCAGCACCCTGGGGTTGACGACGCCGCAGCCGCCCAGCTCGATCCAGCCCTCGGAGGAGCAGGTGCGGCAGGGGCGGTCGGGGTTGCCGACGGACTCGCCGCGGCAGACGTAGCAGAGCATGTCCATCTCGGCGGACGGCTCCGTGAAGGGGAAGTGGTTGGGGCGCAGCCGGGTGGTCATGCCCTCGCCGAACAGCGAGACGACCATGTGGTCGAGGGTGCCCTTGAGGTCGGCCATCGTCAGGCCCTCGTCCACGGCGAGCAGCTCGACCTGCGAGAAGACCGGGGTGTGGGTCGCGTCCAGCTCGTCGGAGCGGTAGACGCGGCCGGGCGCGATCACGTACACCGGCAGCTCGCGCTCCAGCAGGGCGCGGATCTGCACCGGCGAGGTGTGGGTGCGCAGCACGACGCCGGACGCTCCCCCAGACCCTCCGGACTCGGAGGTGCCCCCGCTGCCCTCGGGAGCGGCGACGAAGAAGGTGTCCTGCGTCTCCCGGGCGGGGTGGTCGGGCGGGAAGTTCAGCGCGTCGAAGTTGAACCAGTCGGACTCGACCTCGGGGCCCTCGGCCACCTCGTAGCCCATGGCCGTGAAGATGTCCTCGATGCGCTCCGACAGCGTCGTGAGCGGGTGCCGGGCACCGGCCGGGCGGCGGTCGTACGGCAGTGTGACGTCGACGGCCTCCTCGACGAGCACCCGGGCGTCGCGCTCGGCCTCCAGCTCGGCCTGGCGCGCGGCGAGCGCCTTGTTGACCGCGCCGCGGGCCTGGCCCACCCGCTTGCCCGCCTCGGCCTTGGCCTGCGGCGGGAGGGCGCCGATCTCCCGGTTGGCGAGGGCGAGCGGTGAGCCGCCGCCGGCATGCGCGGTCTTGACGTGGGTGAGGGCTTCGAGGTCGCCCGCGGCGGCGACGGCGGCGAGCGCGTCGTCGCGCATCCGCTCGATCGCTTCCGGCTGGAGCGCCTCGACCTCGACAGGGTCGTACGACTTGTTCGGTGCCGACATCTCTTCCCGTTCCGGAGTGGACGATGGTGGTGGGCGGCGTGCGCGCCACTGCGCTGCGGTGGCGTCGCGGTGGAGGCTTGCCCGACCGGACACATGCCAGGGGACGAGTCTACTTGCGCCGCGAGGACCGGCTGTTTTCGGCCGCCGGAGCCGGACCGGCCCGTGCGGGCCCGGCCTGTGGTGGCGCCCGTCGCGGCGTCCCGCCGGCCGCTCAGGCCAGATACGCGGGGGCCCCGACGGGCAGGGTAAATCGGAACTCGGCGCCGCCGCCCGCGGCCCGGCCGACGGTGATGGTGCCGCCGTGGGCCTCGACGATGCCCTTGACGATGTAGAGCCCCAGGCCCGTGCCGCCGCGCTTGCTGCCCCGCCAGAAGCGGGTGAACACGCGGCTCATGGACTCCTCCGGGATGCCGGGGCCTTCGTCGCTCACCGTCACCGCGGTGGCGTCGCACCGCCGCTCGGTGAGGTCGCCCGGATGTGCGGGCGCCACGTCGATGGTGACCCTTCCGTCGCCGTGGCGCACCGCGTTTTCCAGCAGGTTGCCCAGCACCTGGTCGACCTTGTCCGGATCCGCCCACAGGTCGGGCAGCGGCCCGGCGACCCGAACGGTGAAGCGGTCCTGCGGCTGACCTGCGGCGATGTGCGCGTCGACGTGCCGCTGCACGGCGGCGGCGAGATCGACCGGCTGGCGGCGCACCTCCAGCCGGCCGGAGTCGATCCGGGAGATGTCCAGCAGTTCGGCGATCAGCCGGGTCACCCGGTTGGCGTCGGCGTCGACGGTCTCCAGCATGAGCTTCTTCTGGTCGTCGGTGAAGCGCTCCCACTTGGCCAGCAGTGTCGCCGTGAAGCCCTTGACGGAGGTGAGCGGCGAGCGCAGTTCGTGCGCGACGGTCGCGATCAGCTCGGCGTGGCTGCGCTCGGTACGCCGCCGGGCCTCGGTGCCGCGCAGCGCCACCACGAGCCGCAGCACGGGCCCGCGGGGCCGCTCGCGGACGTACCGCGCGGCGACCAGCACCTCCCGGCCGCCGGGCAGCAGCAGGTTGCGCTCGGGCTGCCCGGTCCTGATCGCGAGGCCCCCGTACGGGTCGGTGAGGGGCCACCAGCGGCGGCCCTCCAGGTCCTCCAGCGGCAGCGCCTGCTCCACCGGGCGGCCGAGGACGTCCTGCGGGCGCAGTCCGGTGATGCGGGCGGCGGCGGCGTTGAAGCACACCACCCGCCCGGTGCCGTCGGCGACCAGCAGGCCGTCGGGCAGGTCGTCGGGGTGCGGGGCGTAGCCGTCGGTGCCGGTGCGGCACGGGTCGGGTGCGGGGGCGGCCGCGGGCGGCTCGCCGGTGCGCGGCGCGGGGGCGGCCGGTACGGCCTCCGGGCGCGGTTCTCCGGCGGGCACGGGCGGCGCGGGCTCCTGGGCGGGCGCGGGCGGTTCCTGGGCGGGCAGCACCGTCACCGCGCTGTGCGCAGCGTCCTCGCGCGTGTGCGTTCCGTTGCCTCGCGCCGTGACACCCATGCGCGCCACCCCCCTTTCAGGGTCCCCCGGGCGAGCCACCCTACTAGGTGGACGTAACGCTGCGGCACCCTCCGGGCGCACGCTGCTCCCTCGCGGAGGCGTAGAGGCACACCGCGGCGGCGGTGGCGAGGTTGAGGCTCTCGGCGCGCCCGTGGATGGGGACGCGCACGACCTCGTCGGCGAGCGCCCGGGTCTCCTCGGGCAGGCCCCACGCCTCGTTGCCGAAGATCCACGCGCTGGGCCCGCGCATCGTGCCCTCGTCCAGCTCCGCGTCCAGGTCGCGCTCCCCCGCCCCGTCCGCGGCCAGCACCCGGACGCCCGCGGCGCGCAGCCCGGCGACGGCGTCGGCGACCGGCACCCCGACGGCGACCGGCAGGTGGAAGAGGCTTCCGGCGGAGGCGCGTACCGCCTTGGGGTTGTACAGGTCGACGGAGGCGTCGGTGAGCACGACCGCGTCGGCGCCGGCCGCGTCGGCGCAGCGCAGCACGGTGCCGGCGTTGCCGGGGTCGCGCACGTGGGCGAGCACGGCGACCAGCCGCGGGCGGGCGCGCAGCACCTCGGTGAAGGGCGTGTCCAGGAAGCGGCACACCCCGACGACACCCTGGGGGGTGACGGTGTCGGAGATCTCCGCCATCACCTCGGGGGTGGCGGTGAGCACCGGGGCACCGGCCGCGCGGGCGGCGGCGACGAGGTCGGTGTGCCGCTCGGCGGCCTCGGGCGTGGCGTACAGCTCGATCAGGGTGCGCCCTGCGGGCCCCCCGGGGTGGGCGACGGCCTCGCGGACGGCCTGCGGGCCCTCGGCCAGGAACCGCCGCTCCTTGCCGCGGAAGCTGCGCCGGGCCAGCCGGTGCGCGGCGGTGACCCGCGCGGAGCGCAGCGAGGTCAGCTCGGGGGTGGTGCCCATCGGGGTGGCTGCTCCAGTGGTGGTACGGGGTGGGTGGTGCCGTTCACACGACGGGCCCGCGGGGGCGTTGCCGCCCGCGGGCCCGGGGTACTGCCGCGATGTCGCTGACGCGGGTCACGCCGCCTTGGGGGCGTTCACGTCCGCGGGCAGCGCCTTCTGGGCGACCTCGACCAGCGCCGCGAAGGCGTTGGCGTCATTGACGGCCAGCTCGGCGAGGATCTTGCGGTCGACCTCGACGTTGGCGGCCTTCAGGCCCTGGATGAAGCGGTTGTAGGTGATGCCGTTCGCGCGGGCAGCGGCGTTGATGCGCTGGATCCACAGCTGGCGGAAGTCGCCCTTGCGCTTCTTGCGGTCGTTGTAGTTGTAGACCAGGGAGTGGGTGACCTGCTCCTTGGCCTTGCGGTACAGGCGCGAACGCTGACCGCGGTAGCCGCTGGCCTGCTCGAGGACCGCCCGGCGCTTCTTCTGGGCGTTGACTGCCCGCTTGACGCGTGCCACTTGATAACTCCTTCTAGGGGACCGCGGTATGCCTCACGCGGTCCGAAAGCGAATGGACTCCCGACCCGGGACGGCTGCGCCCCGGCGGGGGCACGGCCGTCACTTGCCGAGAAGCTTCTTGATCTTCTTGGCGTCCGGGGCGGCGACCTCGACGGTGCCGGTCAGGGCGCGGGTCTTGCTGGACGGCTTGTGCTCGAGCAGGTGGCGCTTGCCGGCGCGCTCGCGCAGCACCTTGCCGGAGCCGCTGATCTTGAAGCGCTTGCTCGCACCGCTGTGCGTCTTGTTCTTCGGCATGGCGCCGTAGTCTCCTCGTCGCTGGCCTCCCGTGCGCCCGCTGGGCACACGGAGAGCGTCAGTTCTGCATTAACCGACCCGGAGCCGATGCTCCGGATGTTCTTCGTCCAGGGCGCTCAGCCGGCGTCCTGGGCCTGGGCCTCGGCCTCCACCTCGGGGGACTCCTCCTCGGCGGGCGTCTCCGCCTCGGCCGCGGCGTCACCCTGGCGGCCGGCCTTGCGGGCGGCCTGCGCCTCGCGGGCCTCGGCCATGGCCTCGGTCTTCTTCTTGTGCGGACCCAGGACCATGATCATGTTGCGGCCGTCCTGCTTCGGGTTCGACTCGACGAACCCGAGGTCCTGGACGTCCTCGGCGAGCCGCTGGAGCAGCCGGTAGCCCAGTTCCGGACGGGACTGCTCACGCCCGCGGAACATGATCGTGATCTTGACCTTGTCGCCCTGCTTGAGGAACCGGACGACATGACCCTTCTTGGTGTCGTAGTCGTGCGGGTCGATCTTCGGCCGGAGCTTCATCTCCTTGATGACCGTGTGCGCCTGGTTCTTGCGCGCCTCACGGGCCTTCATGGCCGACTCGTACTTGAACTTCCCGTAGTCCATGAGCTTGCACACGGGCGGACGGGCGTTCGCCGCCACCTCGACCAGGTCGAGGTCGTACTCCTGCGCAAGCTCCAGGGCCTTGGCAAGCGGCACGATGCCGACCTGCTCGCCGCTGGGACCGACAAGTCGCACCTCGGGAACGCGAATCCGGTCGTTGATGCGGGGCTCGGCGCTGATGGGGCCTCCTCGGTTGCACCACGCGGCTGACTGGCCGACAGCCGCGCTTGAGTCTGTCTTCGTATGGACCGACCCGCACCCCAGGCGTGGAAAACGCCCCGTACGGGACACAGGCGGGGCTCCTCACAACCGGGAGCACCGCCGCGTTTATTCCGCGGGGCGCATTCGGACGGTGCTCACCGGACGCACGAGACGAGCTCGCGTACGATCCGGACCGCACCGTCTGACCGGGACCCGTCGGCCTCGCGGCCGACCAGGTGGGAGATCGGAGCCTCCACTTGGTGGTCGGGCACGCGTGCGCCCGACCGGTCGTCCACTCAGCATACCAGCGCGGGACCGAAGGCCGTAATCGGCCGGACGGGGCATATCGTGTCGGCATGAGCGACGCACCTGCCCCCGTCCCCGGCCCGTCCGGCCCGTCCGATCCCGCCGACCAGCTGGCGCGCGACATCGCGGACGTGCCCGCCGTCGAGGTGATCACCACGGTCGCCGTGCACCTGATGAGCGCCGCGGCCGTGAACCTGGGCCTGGCCGAGGAAGGCGCGCAGCACAAGGACCTGGACGAGGCCCGCAAGCTCATCCAGGCGCTGGCCGGCCTGGTCACCGCGAGCGCGGGCGAGATCAGCAGCTTCCACGCGGCCCCGCTGCGCGACGGACTGAAGTCGCTCCAGCTCGCCTTCCGCGAGGCGTCGGTGGTGCCGGACGAGCCCGGCCAGGGGCCCGGCGAGAAGTTCACCGGGCCCGTCTACGGCTGACCACCCCCGGGCGCTCAGGTCGCCTCCCCCTCGGCCCGAGCCGCCGTCTCCTCCTCGGCGGCGGCCGCCCGCGCGGCCTTGACCGCGGCGAACGCCGGGTGCGTGACCTCGTGCACCAGCGCCGCGAGGACCGCGCCGATCGGCGGCGCGACGATGAACAGCCACACCTGGCTCAGCGCCGGGCTGCCCGCGAACAGCGCGGGCCCCAGGCTCCGGGCGGGGTTGACGCTCGTACCGGTCAGCGGGATGCCGACCAGGTGGATCACGGCGAGCGCCATACCGATGGGCAGCCCGTCGAAGCCCACCACCGCGATCCGGTGGGTGACCGCGAGCACCACGAAGACCAGCAGGAAGGTCAGGATCAGCTCGGCGACGAAGGCGCCGAAGATGTTGATGCCGACCGCCGACCGGTAGCCGTAGCCGTTGGTGCCGAAGGCGCCGTGCGTCTGGAGCCCCGGCACCTGCTTGGCGACGAGCAGCAGCAGCGCCGCGCCGACGATCGCGCCCAGGAACTGCGCGACCCAGTACTCGACGGCGGTGCGCAGCGAGATGCGCTTGGCGACGAGCATGCCCAGCGTGACCGCCGGGTTGACATGGCTGCCGGAGATCGGCCCGATCGCGTAGGCGATGGCCAGCAGGACCAGCCCGAAGGCCAGCGCGATGCCCAGGGTGCCGATGTACTCGCCGGAGAGCACCGCCGCGCCCACCGCGAAGAAGACCAGCAGCAGCGTGCCGAGGAATTCGCAGGCGAACGCCCGCTGGTCGTCGGCTGTTCGGTTCTCGGTGATCGTTCGGATGTCCATCCGCGCCTCCACGACGACGGTGATCGATGTCCGCCTTCGTATTGTCGGCTTTACGGGTGAAAGCCACATCTCGGAGGAAACGGGACGACGACCGGCCGTGGCCGCGGGCGCGGAGCCACGCCGCTCAGCGGAGGAAGAGCGGCTCCCCCGGAAGAGTGGCGTCCGGCGGCAGCACCGCCATGTCCAGGCCGCGCCGCAGCGCCGCGCGCAGCACCGGGTGGGCGGCGAGCGCACCGGCGAGCGCGGTCCCGGTCGCGGTGGCGTCGGCGCCCGGGGCCAGCACCAGGCCGAGGGTGCCGTCGCTGTCGGCGGACCGCGTCAGATGCGCCCGGACCACGCCCGGCTCGGCGGCCACCGCGGCCCGCACCGCCTCGCGCACCTCCGCGTCCGCCAGCGGATCCGTCCCGCCCGGCCCGCGGGCGGCGGCCCGCAGCGCGGCGCCGTGCAGCGAGAACGGGACGGGCCCGGCGATGTCGATCAGCAGCGTGTCCGCGCCCTCCTGCACGAGCGCCTGGAGCGCCTGCCCCAGCCGCACGGCGACCGGCCGGGCGTCCGGGCGCCACGCGGCGAGCGCGGCGGTGGAGGTGAAGGCGGGCATCGCGCGGCGCCCGGTGCGGGCGGACTCGATCGTCGGCACCGCCATGTCGCTGGTCTTCTCCCGGCGCAGCCCGTCCGGGCCGGTCTCCACCTCGCCCAGCACCGCCACGACCGGCACGAGCAGCCGCGCTCCCTGGAGCGCCTCGACCACCGCGTCCTCCCGGTCCGGCACACGCTCGCCGTCCCACGCGGCGAGCGCCGCGGCCAGCACGGGGGCGGCGGAGCCGTCGTCGTCGGGAAAACCGGGGTCAGGGATGTTCTTGAGCTCCACCCGCGCAGCCTATCCGCCGGGGGCGGCGGGACGGACGGGGCGGGGTGCGGGCGGCCCTGCGCGGGCCGGGCGATCCGGACGCCGGGCGGGCCGTACGGGGCGGCCTTTCCGCCGGGGGCGGCGGGACGGACGGGGCGGGTACGGGCGGCCCTGCGCAGGCCGGGCAGTCCGGACGCCGGGCGGGCCGGACGGTGCGGCCTTACCGCCGCGGGCCGCGGGGCGGACGGGGCACCTGCGGGGTGGGCACTCCGGACGCAGGGCACGGTGCCGTGCGGCAGGCGGTCCGGGGGGGGGACGGGGCACCGGCGGGCGGCCTTGCGCAGGCCGGGCAGTCCGGACACCGGGCGGGCCGGACGGTGGGGCTTTCCCGCCGGGGGGAGCTTCTTCGCTACCCCGCCCAGGTGCTCGTCGCCGGTGCCTGGGCCGCTGCCGCACTGGCCGCGGCGCGGCGGCGGGGGCGGTACCAGAGCAGGGCCGCGACGGCGACGAGCACCGCGCCCGCCCCGGCGAAGGCGGCGGCCACACCGTTGCCGAGCACGCTCGAACCGGCGGCCGGGGCCGGTGCCGGGGCGGGACCGGGGCCGAAATAGCGCTGCGGGTAGGCCGCCGGAGCGAGGGCGACCGGGGCGGGCTTGAGCTTCGCGGCGGCGGCGAGCGCGGCGGCCGGGTCGATCTCGCCCGTGCCCAGCTCGTCGCTGCGCCCGGTGTCCGGCTTGTGCCGGGTCGTGTCCTGGAGGACCTGCCTGATCTGCAGCGGGCTCAGCTTGGGGTAGGCCGACCTGAGCAGGGCGACGGAGCCGGAGACGTACGCGCACGCGGCGCTCGTCCCCAGGCCGTCGTAGTACTTGCGGTCCGGGTCCGCCATGACGATGTCGTCGCCGGGCGCGGCCACCGCCGAGTACCAGCGGTGGGTGGAGAACTGCGGGTGGCGGCCCAGGTCGTTGACGGCGGTCACCGCGATGACGCCGGGGTAGGCCGCCGGGTACGAGGAACGGTCCGCCTTGTCGCCGCTGTTGCCCGCCGAGGAGACCACGACGACGCCCTTGGCGAGCGCGTACTGGATCGCGTCCGCCTCGGCGGCGACCGGCGAGGCGGTGGCGCTGTCGTCGCCGAGCGAGAGGTTGATGACGTCGGCGCCGTGGTCGACGGCCCACCGGATGCCCTCCGGAAGCGCGCTGCCGCGCGAGGACCGCGCCTTGTCGCGCTGCGGGTCCTTCTCCTCCAGGATCACCCGCACGGGCAGGATCTTCGCCTCCGGGGCGATGCCGAGCACCCCCGCGCCGTTGCCGGGACCGTGGCCGTGCCCGGCGATGATCGCGGCCATGCCGGTGCCGTGGTTGGCCCACGCCTTGTCGCCGCGGGCGGCGCCGAAGCCGATGAGGTCCTTGCCGGTGAGCACCTGGCCGGTGAGGTCGGGGTGGGTGGCGTCGACACCGGTGTCGAGCACGGCGACGGTCACGCCCGCGCCCTTCGTCGTCCGCCACGCCTGCTGGGCGTGCAGGGCGCTCAGCGCCCACTGCCGGTCGCGGATGCCGTCCGCCGCCGCGGGCGTCGCGCCGAGCGCGACGAGCGCGGCGGCCGCCGTGACGGCGGCGGTCGCCACCGCGAGCCGCGGGCGGCGGGGGATGCGGCGGCTCATCGGCTCTGCTCCGTTCCCGCGGGGGTGGCCGGGGTGGTGGTGGCGTGGGCGTTCGGGTGCAGCTCGGCGTCCACCGCGGCCTTGAGCTGCTCGTCGACGGATTTGGCCAGCCCCGACGCGTCGAAGCCGAGGCCCGCCTGTGCGGGCGGGCTGGTGGCGCCCGACGCGACAGCCTCGTCCGCGGGCAGCGGCTGCGGGACCGCGCGGCCGTCCGCGAAACCGCTGACCGCGTAGACGACGAAGGGCAGCGCCGCCGACACCCGCACGTCCCAGCTGCCGCGCTGGGCGGCGCCGAAGCGGGCGGCGGCCGTACCCGGGAAGGCCACCGGACGCGGCAGCAGGTCGGTGCGGGCACCGAGGTGCTCGCCGGTCCAGCGCTTGGCGAGCGCGCTCATGCCGGGGGCCTCGCCGGCGGTGACCAGGATGCCGACCGTCGTCACGGTCGTGGACGTGCTGTCCACGTAGGTGGCGCGCAGCAGCTTCGCGCAGCCGGTGGGCGCGAGCACCCGGTCCAGCAGCGTGTCGAAGGCACCCGCGCAGTCGCCGGGCGCGGCGACGCCGATACGCGTCCAGGTCCGGTCGGCGCCGCCGGGGCCCGTACCGTGCACGACGGGCGGGAAGAGCGTGTCGACGGGCGTGCCGCGCCACACCAGCCGCGCCTGCGCGAACTGCGCGGCGCTGCCCGCCGCCGCGGGCGGTGCCGCCTTCGGGCCCCGGTCCAGCACGGCCCCGGCGGTGGCCCCGCCGATCAGCCCCAGCCCGAGCACGAGGCACACGGCGATCCCCACGGCCCGCCGCGCCCCCGCCGCGGACCGCCCCGCCCCGGCCACCCCCACGGGCGGCGGCGCGTACGCCGGCACGGGCGCCACACCCCCACCCCACGTCCCCCCGGGCGGCACGGGCACCCGCCCACCCGCCCCGAACCCGCCCTGCGGGGCCTGCGGCGGCACGACCGGTACGGGCGGCACCTCCGGCCGCACCGGCACACCGCCACCCGGGCGCCCCGGAGCCCCCCACGACGACGCGGCCCCCTGCGGGGCCTGCGGCGGAACGGCCAGAGCGGGATGCTGCGGAGCCCGCGGCGGCACCTGCACCCGCGGCTCGGACGGCCGCGCATCCCCCGCGCCCTGCGGCGGGACGGCCGAAGCACCCGGCGGACCTTGCGGCGGCACGGGCGGCGCCTGCACACGCGGCTCCGACGACGACGGCGCCGGACGCGGCGACGCAACGCCTGCACCCTGCGACCCGGAAGACGGCACACCACCCACACCCTGCGGCGGGACCGGCGGCGTGGACGGCACGCCCGCAGAACTCTGCGGAGCCCGCGGCGGGACGGCCGGAGCAGGCGGCGGACCTTGCGGCGGCACAGGCGGCGCCTGCACCCGCGGCTCCGACGGCGGTGCAGCATCCGCGCCCTGCGGGTCGGGCCGCGCGCCGCCCGCGGCGTGGGGCGGGACCGGCGGTCGGGGTGGGGGCGTGGGGGCGCCCTGGGGGTCGTCGGGGAGGCGGGTGCCTGGTTTCGGTGGGGGTGGGACGGGGCGCCCGGGGCGTGGTCCCGGTTCGGCGGCCGCCGTCGTCGTGTCGGGCGGTCGCGGCAGGCGGGTCGCGGAGTCCGGCGGCGGCGGCGGCACGGGCCGTGCCCCGGTCGCCGGGCGCGGCGGCTCCGGAGCGCCCGCCGCGGGGCGGCCCGTGGAAGGGGGGCCCGGACGGTCCTCGCGACCGTCGGCCCGGTCTCCCGGTGTCGTGTCCGCAACCGCTTCCGGGGTCTGGCGGTCCGTCGTCGCGGGGTGACGCTGGGTCGCCGACTGCGGGGTGCGGGGGTGGAGGGTGGGGAACGGAGACGCCGGGGGTTCTCCGTTGTCCACTCCGGTGCTCACCCGGCGCCCCCTTGTGACCTCTGCGTGCACGGCTTGCGCGCGTCACTTTACGGGGTCGCGCGGGCCCTCGGCTCCCACGGTCCGCGGACCGGGGCCTACCGCTGGGTAGCCCCGCTCTGGCAAGCTGCGGCCATGTCAGAGCACGCCGCCGCGGACCGCGCCCGTTACGACCGGGCCACCGCCCACCTCGACGCCCCGCTCGCCCTGGTCGATCTCGCGGCCTTCGACGCCAACGCGGCCGACCTCGCGCGCCGCGCGGGCGGCAAGCCGATCCGGATAGCCACCAAGTCGGTGCGCTGCCGCGCCCTGTTGGAGCGGGCGCTCGCGCACGACGGCTTCAGCGGCCTGATGTCGTTCACGCTCGCGGAGTCGCTGTGGCTGGCCCGCGCGGGCTTCACCGATGTGCTGCTGGCGTATCCGTCGGCGGACCGCGCCGGTTACGCGGAGCTGGCCGCCGATCCGAAACTCGCCGCCGCGGTGACGGTGATGGTCGACGACGTCGCGCAGCTCGATCTGATCGACGCCGCCCGGGGCTCCGGGAGCGAGAGCGTCCGGGTGTGCCTGGAGCTGGACACCAGCCTGCGCAAGCTGGGCGGGCGGCTGCGGATAGGCGCGCTGCGCTCGTCCCTGCACGACCCGGAACCGCTCGCGGAGCTGGCCCGCGCGGTCGTCGCCCGGCCGGGCTTCCGGCTGGTGGGCCTGATGGCGTACGAGGGGCACATCGCGGGCGTGGGCGACACGCTGCGCGGGCGGCCGGCCCGGTCGCTGGCGATACGGCTGATGCAGGCCACCGCCCGCAAGGAGCTGGCGGCGCGGCGCGCGGAGGCGGTACGGGCGGTGCGCGCGGTCGAGCCGGGCCTGGAGTTCGTCAACGGCGGTGGCACAGGCAGCGTGCAGCACACCGCGGCGGAGGCGGCGGTGACGGAGATCGCGGCGGGGTCGGGGCTGTACGTGCCGCGGCTGTTCGACAACTACACGTCCTTCCGGGGCCGTCCGGCGGCGCTCTTCGCGCAGCCGGTGGTGCGCCGTCCGGGCGTCGGCGTGGTGACGGTCCTGGGCGGCGGTTACCCGGCGTCGGGCGCGGCGGGGCGCGACCGGCTCCCGGAGCCGTACCTCCCGGCGGGCCTGCGCTACGACCCGCAGGAGGGCGCGGGCGAGGTGCAGACGCCGCTGCTGGGCTCGCCCGCGGACGACCTGCTGATCGGCGACAAGGTGTGGTTCCGGCACGCGAAGGCGGGCGAGCTGTGCGAGCGTTTCGCGGAGCTGCACCTGCTGGAGGGCGACGAGGTGTCGGCGGTGGTGCCGACCTACCGCGGTGAGGGCAAGACGTTCCTCTGAGCACGTGCGGCGGGCCCGCCCCGGGCGTGCGACGGGCCCGCCCCCGGTGCGGGAGCGGGCCCGTGGGCGTACGGCGAGGGGCGCGTCAGACGCCCGTACCCGCACCGCCGGAGGAGCCGCCGACCCGGGTGGTGTCGGTCTTGATGCCCTGGACGATCTTGTCCATGTCGGCGAGCGTCGGCGCCTTGGCCGTGACGTCGAAGCCGAAGCGGACGACGACCAGCTGCTTGGTGGTCGGCGATGCAAAGACCACCGACTCGACGTAGCCCTGGGTGCCGGATTGCGTGACGATCTTCCACCGCACCAGGTAGCCCTGCTGCCCGGCGACGGTCACCGCGCCGGCCTTGAGCTGCTGGTGCGAGGTGGTCGCGCCGTAGGTGTCCTGGCCGTACGAGGCGGCGGCGTTCGCGGCGATGTCCTGCTCGGCCGCGGCCTTCGGGGTCGTGGCGGTGATCCCGGCGATCTGGGCGGGCTGCGCGGAGACGCCGCCGAGCGAGCAGGAGCCGCCCTGGGTGCCGGGGCAGGTGTACTCGCCGACGGTCGCCTGGGCGCCGCCCGCGCCGGACTGGCCCTGCCAGCCGTCCAGGACGGGCAGGCTGATCGCGTCGGCGCCGTCGATGGCCTTGGTCGGGTCGCTGTTACCGGTGCCGCCGTCGCTCCCGCCGGTGCCGCCGGTCCCGCCGCCGTCACTGCCACCGCCGTCACTGCCGCGGTCGGACGGCAGCGGGTAGGGCAGCTTGCCCGTGGAGTGGCGGGGCGTCGGCGAGCTCTTGGCGTCGTCCTTGCCGTTGTCGTCCTTGCCGAGCACCAGGATGCCGGCGACGACGGCGCCTATCAGGACGAGGGCGGCGACCAGGGCGATCACCACCGTCCCGGTGCGCTTGCCGGCGTCGGGAGCGGGGGCGCCGTAGCCGTAGCCGGCCTGGGGGGAGCCGGGGTAGACCGGCGGCGCGGTGGGCGGGACCGGGGCGGTCCTGGTGTACTCGGTCCACACCGAGCCGTCCCACCAGCGTTCCATCGCCGGGCTGTTGCCTGTGTGCCCGGGTTCTGGATACCAGCCGGGCGGGGTCGAGGTCGTCACGGCGGTCACCTTATGGCCCGAGCATGAGAATCCCGTAAGTGGTCGCTCCTTGCATACCGCGCCGCCCGCCCCGCCCGCCAGAGCGCGTCCCCGCGGCGTACGGGCGTCCTACCGCCGCGGGACGGCCGTACGGGTCAGGGAGAGCAGGTCGCGGGCGGGCCCGGCGGGGCGGTGACCCGCGGGCCACACCGCGCGCAGCGCCCGGCGCAGATCGAGCCCGGCGACGGGTACGGCCGCCAGCCGGTGCGCGGCCAGTTCGTCGGCGACGGCCAGCTCGCTCAGCACGGCGGGGCCCGCGCCGCCGACGGCAGCGGACTTCACGGCGGTGGTCGAGGCGAGTTCGAGCAGGGCGGCGGCGGGTCCGCCGTGCCCGGCGAGGGCCGCGTCCAGCACCTGCCGGGTGCCCGAGCCCTCCTCGCGCAGCAGCAGCGCCGTCGCGGCCAGTTCGGCGGCGGGCAGCGGGCGGCGGCGCGTGGCCCAGCGGTGGCCGGGCGCGACGACGACCAGCAGCCGGTCGTGCCCGACGACCGCGGCGTCCAGTCCGGCGGGCACGTCCAGCCCCTCGACGAACCCGAGGTCCGCCTCGCCCGCGGTCACCTGCCGGGCGACGGCCACGGAGTTCCCCGCGGCGAGCGACACGGCGGTGCCCGGGTGCCGAACGTGCAGCGCGGTCAGCCACCCGGGCAGCAGGTACTCGGCGACGGTCAGGCTGGCGGCGACCCGCAGCCGCGAGTCGCGCCGCCCGCGCAGCGCTCGGGCTCCCGCGTCGAAGTCCTCGGCGGCCTCCAGCACCCGCCGCGCCCACTCGGTGACGACGGCGCCCTGCTCGGTGAGCCGCGACCCGCCCGCCGACCGCCGGACGAGCCCCACCCCCACCTGCCGCTCCAGCGCCCGCATCCGCGCACTCGCGGCGGGCTGTGTGATCCCCAGCTCACGGGCCGCCCGCCCCAGACTCCCCAGCCGCGCGACGGCTACCAGCAGCTCCATGGCCCCCAGATCCGGCACCCGCCGCGCCAGCGCCCCGCGCTCCACGGATCCCTCACCGCCACCCATCCCCCCAGCGTATGCGCTCCCCCACCCACCCCCGCGCCCCGCGCCGCCACCCCGGAGGGCCCACCGAGCAAGCTCACACAACCCGCAGGGCAACCCACAAGGGGCGCGTGGGGGCACCTCCCAGGCGGAGCCTGGGGGAGAACTGCGCGCCCAGCCACCCACCGCGGGACGGTCCCGCCACAACCGCACCCCCACCCCGGAGGGCCGACGCGCGAGCCAGACACAACCGCATCCATAAGCCCCGCTTATGCCCCGATAGCCCCGCGGGTGCTACCCGCCCACCCCGGCCCAAGGCACCGTGGACACATGGTCACCGCAACCCTCCCCCGTCCCGCAGCCCCCCCGCTCGTGCGGAGAGGAGTCCGGCATGTCGGGCCGAACTGGTACGCCGGGGTGATGGGCACCGCCATCGTCGGCAACGCGGGCGCGGGCCTGCCGGGCAGCCCGGCGGCGCTGCGGGACGCGTGCACCGTGGTGTGGGTGCTCGCGGCCACCGCCCTCGTCGCCGTGCTCGCGGCACGCGCCACGCACTGGGTCCGGCACCGCGACGAGGCGCGGCGCCACCTCGCGGACCCCGCGATCGCGCCCTTCTACGGCTGCCTGCCGATGGCGCTGCTCGCCGTGGGGGCGGGCGCGCTGGCGCTGGGGCCGCGCGTGGTGGGCGAGCGGGCGGCGGTCGCGGCGGACTGGACGCTGTGGACGGCGGGCACCGCGAGCGGCCTGCTGGTCGCGGCGGCGGTGCCGTATCTGATGGTGACCCGGCACCGGATCGCCGCGGACGGCGCCTCGCCGGTGTGGCTGCTGCCGCTCGTCGCGCCTATGGTGTCGGCCGCGCTCGGGCCCGCGCTGGTGCCGCACGTGGGCGGCGCGCAGGCCCGCGAGGCGCTGCTGCTGGGGTGCGTGGCGCTGTTCGGGCTGAGTCTGCTGGCGACGCTGATGACGCTGCCGCTGGTGTGGGGGCGGCTGCTGCGGTACGGGCCGCTGCCGGTCGCGCTGACGCCGCTGCTCTTCCTGGTGCTGGGGCCGCTGGGCCAGTCGACGACGGCGACGGGCGCGTTCGCGGACGTGGGCCCGGCCGCCGTGGGCGCGCCGTACGCCGCGGCGCTGCGCGGCTTCGCCGTCGTCTACGGGGTGCCGGTCATGGGTTTCGCGCTGCTGTGGCTGGCGCTGTCGGCCGCGCTGGTGGCGCGGGCGGTGCGGCGCGGGATGCGCTTCTCGCTGACCTGGTGGGCCTTCACCTTCCCGGTCGGCACGTGTGTGACGGGTGTGTCGGGCCTGGCCCGGCACACCGGTCTGCACGCGGCGACGTGGCTGGCGGTGGCGTTGTACGCGCTGCTCGTCGCGGCGTGGGCGGCGGCGGCCACGGGAACCGTGCGCGGCCTGCTGACCGGCGCGCTCCCGGCGCCCGCCGCGCCCTCCCCCGTCTGACCGGGTGCCGGTCAGCGGGCCGCGGCCAGCGCTTCCGCGAGCAGCCGGGGCGCTTCGGCGAGCGAAGGGCCGTACCAGGTGAGCAGGCGGCCGTCGACGAGGGCCGCGGGGATGCCGGGGAAGGACTCGGGGCCGTCCTGCGCGCTGAAGCGGTAGGGCTCGTCGGGCAGGACGACGAGGTCGGGCCGGGTGGCGAGCAGGTCGGGCAGCGCGATCCGCGGGTAGCGCCCGGCGTGCCCGGCGTGGACGGTGCGGACACCGAGGCGGGCGAGCAGGTCGCCGGCGAAGGTGTCGCGGCCGAGCACCATCCAGGGGCGGCGCCAGACGGGTACGACCGCGCGGCGCGCGGGGGATTCGGGGGTGACGTCCCGCCAGGCGGCCTCGGCGGCGTCCAGCCATCCGGGGCGGGCGAGCCCGCAGCCGTCCACCAGCAGCCGGTGCAGCTCGGCGAAGGCCTGCGGCAGCGAGCGCACTTCGGTGACCAGGACGTCCAGTCCGGCGGCCCGCAGCGCGTCGAGGTCGGCGGGGCGGTTCTCCTCCTCGTTGGCGACGACGAGGTCGGGGGCGAGCGCGGTGACGGCGCCGACGTCGGGGTTCTTGGTGCCGCCGACGCGGACCACGTCCAGGTCCGCGGGGTGGGTGCACCAGTCGGTCGCGCCGACCAGCAGCTCGGGCGCGGTCGCGGCCACCGCCTCCGTCAGCGACGGCACGAGGGACACGACCCGCCGCACCCGGGGGCCGCACCCGGTGTCGGGAGCGGTGTAGGGGGCGGGGCCGGCGGCGGTGTCGGGGTGCTGGCGGGGCATCCGCCCACGGTACGGGGCGCTGTCGGTGGGGCGTGCCATGCTGGGCCGGTGACCGACCAGAACTCCCGCGCCCCCCATGACCGGCTCATGCTGCTCGACACGGCGAGCCTGTACTTCCGCGCGTATTTCGGCGTGCCCGAATCCGTGCGAGCGCCGGACGGGACACCGGTCAACGCGGTGCGCGGGCTGCTGGACTTCATCGCCCGGCTGGTCGCCGACCACTCCCCCACCGCGCTGGTCGCGTGCATGGACGCGGACTGGCGCCCGCAGTGGCGGGTGGAGCTGATCCCGTCGTACAAGGCGCACCGGGTCGCCGACGAGGCCGAGGGCAGCGAGGAGGTGCCGGACACGCTGTCGCCGCAGGTGCCCGTCATCGAGGCGGTGCTCGACGCGGTGGGCATCGCCCGGGTGGGGGTGCCCGGTTACGAGGCGGACGACGTGATCGGCACGCTCGCCGCGAGCGCGCGCCACCCGGTCGCGATCGTCACCGGCGACCGCGATCTCTTCCAGCTCGTGGACGACGCGCGCGGTGTGCGGGTGCTCTTCCCGCGCAAGGGCGTGGGTGATTGCGATGTGCTCGACGAGGCGGCGATCGAGGAGCGTTACGGCGTGCGGGCCCGGCAGTACGCGGATTTCGCGGCCCTGCGCGGCGACCCGAGCGACGGCCTGCCGGGTGTGAAGGGCATCGGCGAGAAGACGGCGGCGCAGCTCGTGACGGAGTACGGGGACCTGGCGGCGGTGCGGGCGGCCGCGGCCGACCCGTTCTCCCGGCTGACGCCCGCGCGGCGGCGCAACATCGCGGCGGCGGCCGACTATCTGGACGTGGCGCCGCGGGTGGTGGCGGTCGCGAAGGACGTTCCGCTGCCGCCGTTCGACGCGACGCTGCCCGCCGCCCCGGCCGCCCCGCGGGCGCTGGAGGCGCTGGCGGAGACATGGGGCCTGGGCGGTTCGCTGACCCGGCTGCTGGCGGCGCTGGCCGCCGACCGGTAGCGGCCGTTCCGCCGCACACCGGCGGCGCGGCCGTCGTGTACGGGCACAGCCCCCAGGTCACGGCGCTATACGCCGTGGGTATAGTTCACAGCGTTCGTACAGGAATGCCCAGGAACAGCACCCGCGGAGGTACCGCCATGCCCCACGCCATATCCGTCACGAGCCGCCACAGGCGGCGGACGGCGCTGGTCGCCGGGGTCGCGGCGCTCGGTCTGGGGCTGGGGCTCAGCGGCTGCGCGAAGTACGACGCGCAGTCGCCGCACGACGCGCGCGAGAACGCGTACAAGGCGGCGGAGAAGGCGGCGAAGGACGGGAGTTCCGACGCGAAGGCGGCCGCGCTGCCGGCGGGCGCGGTGGACTGCCGCAAGGCCAAGTGCATAGCGCTGACCTTCGACGCGGGGCCGAGCAACAACACCCCGGCGCTGCTGAAGGTGCTCGACGAGAAGAAGGTCCGGGCCACCTTCTTCCTGCTCGGCCACAACCATGTCGACAAATACCCCGAGCTGGTCAAGCAGATGGGCCAGAACGGCAACGTCCTGGGCAACCACACCTGGACCCACCGCCGGCTCACCGACCTCAAGCCCGCCGAGATACGCACCGAGCTCAACCACCTCGACGACGAGGTGGAGAAGCTCACCGGGAAGCGTCCGACCCTCATGCGCCCGCCGCAGGGCCGCACGGACGAGAAGGTCTCCAAGGTCTGCAAGGAGCTGGGCATCGCCCAAGTGCTGTGGAGCGACACCGCGAGCGACTACGCCACGACCGACTCGGCGCTGATCAAGAAGCGGATACTCAAGGACGCGAGCCGGGACGGCATCATCATCCTGCACGACCTCTACAAGGGGACCGTGCCGGCCGTCCCGGGCATCATCGACGCGCTGCGGGCGCAGGGCTACACCTTCGTGACGGTGCCGGAGCTGCTCGCCCCGGCCACGCCCGAGCCGGGCAAGGTCTACCGGCCCTGAGCCGCCTGAACCGCCCCTGAGCCCGTACGCCCGCAGCTCCGCCGTCAGCGCCGGTTGACGGCGGCCAGCACGGCGCGCACCGACGCCGTCAGCACGGAGGCGTCCCGGCCTGCGCCCCACCGCACCACCCCGGCGGCGGCCCCGCCGACGCGGCAGCGCACGTACGCGACGGCGTCGCTCCCGGTACCGGCGCCCGCGGTGTGCTCGGAGTAGTCCAGGACGTCCACCTCGGCCCCGGCGTCCGCGAGCGCGGCGGCCAGCGCGGACAGCGGCCCGTTGCCCCGGCCGTGCAGCTTGGTCTCGGCGCCGTCCGTGGTGTCGCGGGTGTCGCGCAGCACGCCGGTGAAGGTGTGGACGCCGGGCGCCTCTTCGGCCGTACGCCACTCGCCGAGCGTCAGCGGCCCGTCGGCGGGCGCCAGGTACTCCGCGGCGAACAGCTCGCCGAGCCGCTCGGCGGTGACCTCCGCGCCGCTGGCGTCGGCGGCGCGCTGCACGACCTGGGAGAACTCGGCACGCAGCGGCGCGGGCAGCTCCAGGCCGTGCCGGGTGGCCAGCAGGTAGCCGATGCCGCCCTTGCCGGACTGGCTGTTGACGCGGATGACCGCCTCGTAGTCGCGGCCGATGTCGGCCGGGTCGATCGGCAGGTAGGGCACCTCCCACGGCGCCTGACCGGCGGGGACGCCCAGGGCGGCGGCCCGGCGGGCGTGGTGGTCGAGGCCCTTCTTGATGGCGTCCTGGTGGGTTCCGGAGTAGGCGGTGTGCACCAGGTCGCCGACGTAGGGGTGACGGCCGGGGACGGGCAGCCGGTTGCAGTGCTCGACGGTGGCGCGGATCGCGTCGATGTCGGAGAAGTCGATCATCGGGTCGACGCCCTGCGTGTGCAGGTTGAGCGCGAGGGTCACCAGATCGACGTTCCCGGTGCGCTCGCCGTTGCCGAACAGGCAGCCCTCGACGCGCTGGGCGCCCGCCATCACCGCCAGCTCGGCGCAGGCGACGCCCGTGCCGCGGTCGTTGTGCGGGTGCACGGACAGGATCACCGCGTCCCGGCGCTCCAGGTGGCGGTGCATGTACTCGATCTGGTCGGCGTAGACGTCGGGCGTGGCGATCTCCACGGTGGCCGGCAGGTTGTGCACCACGGGCCGCTCCGGGCTCGCGTCCCACAGCGCGGTCAGGCCGTTGCAGACCTCCAGGACGTAGTCGGGCTCGGTCAGGTTGAAGACCTCGGGCGAGAACTGGAAGCGCACGCCCGGCTGCCCCTCGCCCAGCCGGGCCATCAGCCGCGCGGCCTCCTCGATCATGCCGCGCAGTTCGCGCCGCCCCCGCCCGAGGACGACGTCCCGCCAGGTGGGCGCGGTCGCGGTGTAGAGGTGCACGACGGTACGGGGCAGGCCGCGGATCGACGCGAAGGTGGCCTCGATCAGGTCGGCGCGGGCGGCGGTGAAGACGACGACCGTCACGTCGTCGGGCACCGCGCCCGGCTCGGCCAGGTGGCGGACGAAGTCGAAGTCGGTGCGGCTGGCCGACGGGTAGCCGACCTCGATCTCCTTGTAGCCCATGGTGACCATCAGGTCGAACATGCGCCGCTTGCGGGCCGGGTCCATGGGCTCGGCCAGCGCCTGGTTGCCGTCCCGCAGATCGACCGGCACCCACAGCGGGGCGCGCTCCGTGCGGCGGCCGGGCCACTGCCGGTCGGTGACGGCGGGGATCTGCACCCGCCGGTGCGCGGGGCGGTAGCGGTGCGAGGGCATCGCGCTGCCCCGCTGCGGATTCCACCAGGGGGCGTCCCCGGGGACGGGGCCCACGGGGGTGCGCAGGGTGGGGTGGGCGGTGGGGGCGGGTACTGCGGGGGTGTCCGGGGTGAGCGTCATGGCGGGGTCGCGTCCTTCGCTGGTCGGCGTGCCGGGAGACCGGCAGCACCGAACCCCGCGGCGGGGTGCCGGTCGTTTCAGGCCCCGCCGCGGCATCCGAGAAGGAGGCTCCGCTGCGTCATGGCGGATAGACTAGCCACAGACAACTCCTCAGACAACCTGAGAGGTGAGAGCGCATGCCCCTTGGCTCACTGCGGCCCAGCCCGCTGGTGGAACAGGCCACCGAGCATCTGCGCGAGCAAATCGTGAGCGGGCAGTGGCCGGTCGGCACCCGGCTGCCCGGCGAGACCGCGCTCGCGGCGCAGCTCGGCGTCGGGCGGTCCACCGTCCGTGAGGCGGTGCGCGCGCTCGCCGGGGCGGGCCTGGTCAGGTCGCGCCAGGGCGCGGGCGTGTTCGTCATCTCCACCGAGCCCGACGAGGACTTCGGCACCCGGCTGCGGCGGGCGGCGGTCGCCGACGTCTACGAGGTGCGGGCCATGGTCGAGGTCCAGGCCGCGCGGCTCGCCGCGGAGCGGCGCACGGAGGCGGACCTGGCCGGTCTGGAGGCCGCGCTCACCGCCCGGCGGGCGGCCGCGGGGCACGGCGCGGCCGCGTTCGTGGAGGCGGACATCGCGCTGCACGCGAGCGTGGTGACGGCGGCGCACAACCCGGTCCTGACCGACCTGTTCGCGCAGTTCGCGCCCGTCCTGCGCGAGGGGCTCGTCGAACTGGTCTCCCTCCTCGCACTCCCCCCGGGCGACGGCGACGCCTCGCACACCGCGCTCGTCGCGGCGATCGCCGGGCGGGACGGGGACGAGGCCGCGCGTGTCCTGCGGGCCGAGTTCGCCTCGACTTCCGCGCTGCTGCGTCCGGAGACGCCGTGAGCGACTTCCGGAGGCGGAGGAGCCCGTGGTGGGCCCCGGAGGTGCCGGGGCCCACCGCGGGTTGCGGGGTCAGTCCTTCAGGAGGGAGAAGTTGCTCGTGGTCGTCGCGCCCTTGGTGATGCGGAGCGTCGTCGTGGTCGGCTGGTAGCCGTCCTTCGCGACGATCAGCTGCAAGGGGTTGTTGCGCACGTCGAGCCAGAGCGAGTAGGTGCCCTCCTTGGTGGTCTTGAGGGTGTAGTGGGTGGCCCAGGTGTTGATCTGGACGGTGGCGCCGGCCAGCGGCGTACCGCCGGAGGACACCGTGCCGGTGATCTTGCCCCAGGTCGCCGGGGGCTTGACGGTGAAGCTCACACCGACCGCGGGCACCGGGTACGGCGTGTCGCTCGTGACGCCGAGCGAGGCGGTGAGGGTGCCGGGCTGGGTGATCTCGGGCACGGACGCGTCCAGGCCGAGGGTCACCGTGGCGCTGGCGCCCGGCGCGAGGGTGAGCGTGGTGGCGCTCTCGGTCAGCCAGTCGACGTCCGCGCTGTCGACCTGGTCGTAGCCGGGCAGCACCTCGGCGTTCTTCGCGGGCACCTGGCCCGCGAGGCCGCCGACGGCGTAGAAGCCGGTGCTGCCGCCGCCGCGGTAGAGCGAGGCGGTGGCGTTCGGCAGCGCCGTCCAGGTGTTGTCGTTCGGCTGGTAGGCCCAGGCCTGGTTGGTCAGCGAGCTGCTGGCGTCGACGGCGCCGCCCTTGATGAGCAGCAGGCCGTTGGCGGCGGTGTAGGAGGTGCCCCACGCGTCGGTGGGCTGGTCGGCGATCGGCGACCAGGAGTCGGCCGCCGGGTCGTAGACGTAGGCGTGCGTGATCTCGCCCGCGTCGGTGGTGCCGCCGGAGCAGTAGAGCTTGCCGCCGACGCCGCCGCAGGCCTCCCAGGCCACCGGCTCGGGGTAGGCCGCGAGCTGCGTCCAGGTGTCGGACGCCGCGTCGTACGCGGTCACGTCGGTGGTGCCGCACGCGGTGCCGGTGCAGCCGCCGACCGAGTAGAGCTTGCCGCCGAGCACCGCGCTGCCCGCGCCGGCGTACGGCTTGGGCGAACTGGCGCCGGTGCTCCAGCTGTTGGCGGCGGGGTCGTAGATCTCCAGCTTGGCGTCCGGGTCACCGTCGGCGCCCCAGCCGCCCACCGCGTAGAGCTTGTCGCCGATCACACCGTGCGCCGGGGACTCACGGGTGTCGGCCGCGGGGGCCAGCTTGGTCCAGGCGCCGCTGTCCGCGCTGTACGCGTACAGGTCGCTGGTGTCGTTCAGTCCGGTGTAGCCGAACGCCGAGTAGACGGTCCCGTTGTACGTGAAGACCGCGTTGTCACCCGTGGTGACGGGCAGGTCGGGCAGGGCGTTCCAGGCGTCGCCGGCCGCGGGGTCCACCGCGGGCTTGACGGCCTTGGCACCCGCCGTGTGCTGTCCGGCGAGCGAGTGCGGCGAGTAGCTGCCCTTGACGAGGTTGAGCGGCGCGCCCGCCTTCTGGGCGGTGAAGCCGCCGGGGTTCTCACCGAGCTTGACGGTGGCCGGCGCGGTGCCGGTGTTCTTGACGGTGACGACCTGGGAGGTGCTCTTGCCCCAGGCGACGGTCTTGTCCACCGAGGCGGGCGTGACCTTGATACGGCCCGCCTTGAGCGTGAGGTCGCGCTGCACGGCTCCGTCGGCCGGCACCGTCACGGTGGCCGTGGCGGTGGCGTAGTGCGACGCGGCCGCGCTCACCGGGTGCTTGCCGGTGGCGTGCGAGAAGAACCAGTAGAAGCCGTCGCCGAGGTTCGGGTCGTTCGGCGTGGCGACCGTGGTGGCGTGGTCGGCCGGGTTGTCGGTGCTGGTGACGGTGGCGCCGGAGACGCCGTCCTTGGTGTTGGCGTCCTTGACGTTGCCGACGACGAGGCCGCCGGGCACCGGGTCGAAGGAGCGCTTGCCGACGAAGACGTTGTCGAGCTGCCACCAGTACGCCCAGCTGCCGGTGTAGTGGAAGCGCAGCCGGACGTCGCTCTTGCCCGCGTAGTCGGTCAGCGGGATCTCGATGTGCTTGCCGGACACCGACGTGGTGGTCTGCTTCCACACGCTGGTCCAGGTGGTGCCGCCGTCCCCGGAGACGTCCACGCTCGCGGTGGAGCTGGAGTATTCGCGGTAGTCGGTGTCGAAGGCGAGCAGCGGGTCGGTGTTGCCGCTCAGGTCGTACGACGGCGAGAGCAGCGAGGTGTCCTGGTGCAGGCCCTGGCCGAGGTTGTCGCTGTCGATGATCGCGAAGCCGCCGTCGCCGCCGGTGCGGTTGCCGCGCTTGCCCGGGTCGTTGAAGACCCAGCCGCCGGTGGCGCCGTCGGCGTTGGCGACGCTCCAGCCGTCGGGGGCGGCGGTGGTCGAGGTGAAGGGCTCGGTGGCACCGTTCAGGTGGACGGTGTAGCCGGGCGCGTCGGTCGACGAACTCTCCACCGGCACCGCGATGTTGACCGACTGGTCGGCCTCACCGACCTCGACGGCCTTGTCCACCGGCCGGTAGCCCGGGTAGTTGGACGTGACGTGCAGGGTGTACGTGCTGTCCTGCGGCAGCGTCAGCGAGTACGCGCCGGTGGCGGGGTCGGTGTAGACCGCGCTGCCGGGCACGCCCTGGGCGGTGATGGCGGCGTACAGCGGCCAGCCGTGCCCGGAGCCGTCCGTGACGCGGCCGGTGACGGTGCGGGTCGGCACCGCGTCCAGGGCGAACGACTCGGTGACGGTGCCGCCGTCGGCGACCTCGACACCGCTCGCGCTGCCGCTGCGGTAACCGTAGGCGGCGGCCGTCACGTCGTACGTGCCGGGCGCGACGTCCAGCTTGTAGGTGCCGTCCGCGGCGGTGGTGGCCGCGGAGTCGCCGACGGTCACCTTCGCGCCGGCCAGCGGTGCGCCGGTGCCGTGGTCGGTGACGGTGCCGGAGACGACACCGTGCGGGCCGCTGGAGAAGGCGGCCAGGCCGTTGGGCGTGCCGAGACCGGTCGGGCCGTCGTAGCCGGGCCCAGCGGTGCACAGCGCGGCCGGGGTGCAGGAGCCGTTGTCGCCCTCGGTCACGTCGTTGAGCGCGCCCGGGTGGGCGTACGGGTACGAGTTGGGGTACGTGTCGGCGCCGGGGGTGCCGGCCGCCGCGTACACGCCCGCGATGAGCGGGGAGGAGGCGCTGGTGCCGCCGTAGACCGCCCAGCCGCCGCCACCGAAGGTCTGGTAGACCGAGACACCGGTCACCGGGTCGGCGACCGCCGCGACGTCGGCCACCGACCGCATGTCGCACGCGGTGTCGGTCTGGAAGGCCGGCTTGGGCTCGTACAGCGAGCAGCCGGATCCCGGGCCGCCGTACGCGTTGTTCCACACCGACTCGCTCCAGCCGCGCGCGCTGCCCGCGTCCGCCGTCAGCGAGGTGCCGCCGACCGAGGTGACGTACTGGGAGGACGCCGGGTAGCTGACGCCGTAGCCGTCGTCACCGCTGGAGGCGACGACCGCGACACCGGGGTGGTTGTAGTAGGGGTCCAGGTCCGTGGTCTCCGACGGGTCCTCGCCGCTGCCGGGCGTGGTGTCGTAGCCCGTGCCGTAGGAGTTGGAGACGTACTTGGCGCCGAGCGCGACCGCGGTGTCCACCGAGGCGCCCAGGTCGTCGACGTAGGAGGAGTCCGCCTCGACGAGCAGGATGTGGGCCAGCGGCGCGGCCGCGGACACCATGTCCAGGTCGAGGCTGATCTCGCCGGACCAGTCGGGGTCGGCCGTCGGCAGGTCGTCCCCGCCGCGCTGGCTCACCTTGCTGAAGCAGCCGTTGTCGCTGGTGCACGGCGGCAGCCCGTACTGCGCGCGGTAGACGGCAAGGTCGGCCTCCGCGGTCGGGTCGTCGTAGGCGTCGACGATCGCGACGGTCTGGCCCGCGCCGCCGTCGGCCGGCAGCGCGTACGCGCTCTGCAGGTCGGTGGCGCCGAATCCGGACGGGGTGGCGGCGTGCGGCTGGACGCCCTTCTTGGCGGCGACATCCGTCCTGCGCAACGCCAGACAGGCGGCGTGCCCGGGGTCGGGGGTGTCGCACTGCCGCACGACGTCCGGCTTCTGCGAGGGGGCTGCGGAAGCGGGGGCCGCGGCCGGTATCTGGAGGCCGACGACCGCGAGGGCGGCCGTCGCGAGGGATGCCACCACACCTGCGGTGCGGCGGCTGC
The DNA here is from genome assembly GCF_053604375.1 of Streptomyces sp. NPDC004031. Lineage (NCBI taxonomy): Bacteria > Bacillati > Actinomycetota > Actinomycetes > Kitasatosporales > Streptomycetaceae > Streptomyces > Streptomyces sp. NPDC004031. Next base: position 72,326 of record NZ_JBSGHL010000038.1, read on the forward strand.
GTCTGAGAACGGGTATGCGCAAGGGGGGTCTCCCTGGGGCAGGTGGGACCTCACGCGGCAGGGTGCGTCGCGGGGGTCACGGCCGTTCGGACCGCTGGCGTATACATGTGCCTCAGGTGCACCAAGGATTCGTCAAACGGTTGACGAATACCTGACACCGCTTGCCCCGCTGTGCGGAGTCGCATTCCCGTCATCCGGACGGACGCCGTACGTTTCCTTCCGTGTGGCCCTCCGGACGCCCTTCCGGAAAGCCCTCCGGGAGCTCGTCCAGCCAGCCGTTCCGGGCCGCGTGCCACACCAGCTGGACCCGGTTGTCGACGCCCGCCTCGCGCTGCATCGCCGCCACATGGCGCTGCACGGTGCGCACCGCCACCCCTAGCGAGCGGGCCATCGCCGCGTCCGTACTGCCGCTCACCAGCATCCCCAGCACCCGCAACCGCAGGGCGCTGCGCGGCTGCTGGGCGTCCGGACGGCGGCCCAGCGGGACACTGCCCGCCCACACCGCGTCGAACAGCGCGGTCAGCGCGCCCAGCAGCGGACCGGCCAGCACCACCAGCAGCACCGGCTCCGGGCCCGCCGCCTCGGGCGGCGGCATCAGGGCGACCTCGGCGTCCACGACCTCCAGCCGGGCCGGCAGCCGCCCCGTCACCCGACCCGTCGTCAGCGGATCGCCCGGCGGCCCGAACGCGCCCGCCGCCTCCAGCCCCGCCCGCTCGAACACCACCCGGCGCCGCACCCCCGCCGGCACCGCCCCGCGCGGCGCCACCGCCGCGCCCGGCACGAAGGCGGTGATCTCGCGCGCCGCCGCGCCCTGCACCTCCGCGACCCGCCGCCCGATGGCCGCGTGCCCCGCGACGACCTGCACGGCCTCGTCGGCCCGGTACCCCTCGTGGACGCGCTGGTACTCCGCGTCCAGCCGGTCGAGTAACTCCCGTCCCAGCCGCAGCTGTTCCTGCGCGTGCGACAGCAGCGGACGGAAACCGGCGTGCGGCGGTACGGGGTACCACCGCCCGTCGCGGCCCCGGCGGGCCAGGCCACGGGCCGCGAGCTCCCCGCACGCCGCCTGGCCCCGGTCCGCCGACACCGCCATCTGCCGGGCGAGTTCGGCTGCGGCGACGCCCCGGGTGGACACCAGCAGGGAGTAAGCCCGGTCCGCGTCCGGGCTCAACCCCAGGGCCTCAAACGGACGTTCGGTCATGTGGCCGCACAATAGCCTGCCGACGGGCTTGACGCCTTGATTACCTCGCCGCGGTTGACACGGGCACCCGGCGCCCCCCGGGCTGCCACATCCGGTGGCCCCGGACCTTGCGCCGAGTGGGTGGCTGGTCGCGCAGTTCCCCGCGCCCCTGGTGTGTTGCCCTGCCCGGCTGACGCGAGCCCCGGACGGGCGCCGGTTCTGCGGGCGAGGCAAGCGTTTTCAGGGGCGCGGGGAACTGCGCGACCAGCCACCCACCGGCAGAAGGTCGCGCGGCTCACCGCAAGAGGCTGCCCGGAGCGACACCGGGGCGCGGGGACCGCGCAAGGATCAGCTCAGGGTGGCGAGTTCCGCCGCGACCGCGGCTTCGTGGGCGCGGGCGTCGTCGCGGGCCCGGCGCGGACTCCAGCGGCCCGACATCAGGAACACGAAGGGCAGGAAGAGCACCTGGCCGCCCACGCAGATCCACCACCAGGTGCGCCACTGCCCGGGGCCGTCGTGCGCGGCCTTCTGGACCTTCGTGCCGTACTGCTGGAGCACCGCGAGCTGTGGCTGCGCCTTCTGGACGACCGCGAGGTCGGCGGGCCCGACCTCCTGGACCGCCCGAGCGGTGACGTCCGCGGGCGCCTTGCCCGGCGGATATTTGCCGAGTTCGGCGAAGATCTGCGGGTGCGCCCGCACGACGGCCAGCGCCGGCCCGCCCTGCGCCTGCGCGGCCGTCACCTGCGGACCGTGTTCGACGAGCGGCGTGACGGAGGTGACCAGCACCGGGATGAGCGCGGAGGAGACGGCGACGACGATCCGTACCGTCCACCCCCACACGGCGAGCCCGGTGGCGGTCGCCGCCGGGTTGTGCTTCTCGACGGTCTCGGTGAAGCCCGCCATCCACGGGCCGTAGGCCACTCCGCTGAAGACGCCGATGCCGACGAAGAGCCAGGCGAAGGTGTAGTAGCCGGTCTCCGGGTGGGTGGCCCGGGTGGCGAAGAGCGCGGTCACGACGATGGAGCCGACCGCCCCGGCGACCATGAACGGCTTGCGCACCTTGAGCCGGTCCGACAGCAGCCCGACGACGACCAGCGCGATCGCGTTCGCGGCCCAGTACCAGTTGGCGACGGCGTTGGCGCGCTGCTCGCTGTAGCCGTAGGTGGTGGCGAAGAAGACGACGAAGTTGCCGACCGCCGCGAAGTACAGCAGCAGGAAGAGCGCGATGCCGAGCGCCGGTCCGGCGACGGCCGGGCGCAGCATCTGCCGCCACTGGCTGCGGCGGGCGAGCGCATCCTGGTCGAGGCCCTTGGCGCGGGCCTCGACCAGGGTGCGGTCGCGCAGCGACACCATGATCTGGTCGCGCAGCGCCGGGGAGAGTTCGCGCAGCCCGAAGATCGCGACGGCGAAGACGACGAGCCCGGCGATCGCGGAGTAGCGCAGCTCGTCCTGCCAGCTGGAGGTGTCCAGCGTCTGGCTGGTGACGGTGGTGACGACGAGGCTGCCGACGACCGGGCCCATCGTCCACGCGCCCATCGCGGTGGCCCTGCCCAGCTGCGGCGAGAAGTCCCGGATCAGCGCGGGGGTGGCGACCAGCACGATGCCCTCGATGACACTGACGAGCGCGAAGAGCACCAGGTAGGTGGCCTTGCCGCCGGCGTTGGGCAGTCCGAAGGAGACCAGCAGCGAGGCGACGAGCAGCCCGTAGACGACCATGTTGGCGCGTCCCCAGCGGTCGGCGAGCCCGGCGACGAGCGAGGCGAAGGCGCCCGCGGCGTTGCCGATCACCGAGACCCACACGAAGTAGCGGTAGCTCATGCCGAAGTGCGTGATGATCGACGTCGCCACGGCGTACTGGATGTAGAGCATGTAGTAGAGCACGACGGTGGTGACCACCACGATGGCCAGGTACGCCATGCGCGGCCCGGTCGCCGGGTACGCGGCCAGGTCGCGGCGGTGGAGCCGGTCGAGGAGGGTGCGGGGGCGGGGGTCCGCGGACTGCGGCCCGGGTCTGTCGGCGTCGAACGGTGTCGGGGTGGCGGACATGCGGCTCCTCCAGGGGATGCGGAAACCCGCGCGGAGTGACGGAGTGTGGGCAGAGGCTAGTACCGACCGGTCGGTATGCCTAGGGGTCTGCACGGCTCGCCGCCGCGAGTCGTGGTGCGTCCCCCCACCCCGCGCCGGGCCGCGCGCCGGACGCGCCCGCGCCCGTACCCGCAACGGCCGCCGGCGGGCCCCCACTACGGGGACCCGCCGGCGGTTTCCTGCCCGGAGGTGGTGCGTCAGCCCTGCGTCAGGAGGCGGTGCAGCTCAGCGCCGGGGAGCCGACCGAGCCGGAGGAGGTGCCCTGGAAGCCGAAGCTCGTGGACGCCGCCGGGGCGATCGCGCCGTTGTAGCTCAGGCTCTTCGCGGTGACCTGCGCGCCGGACTGGGTGATCGTGGCGCTCCAGCCGCTGGTCTCCTGCTGGTTGCCGGGCCACGTCCAGTTGACGGTCCAGCCCGAGGTGGCCGCGGAGCCGGAGTTGGTCACGGTGACGGTGGCGGTGAAGCCGCTGTCCCACTGGTTGTCGACGTGCAGCGTGGCGGTGCAGCCCTTGTTGGTGCTGCCGCCGGTGCTGCCGCTGGTCGTCCCGGACGAGGTGCCGGTCGACGTGCCGGTGCTCGTCCCCGTGGAGGTGCCGGTCGACGTACCCGTGCTCGTACCGGAGGACGTGCCGCTCGACGTACCCGTGCTCGTACCGGACGAGGTACCCGAGGAGGTGCCGCCGTTGGTGCCGCCCGTGGAGCCGCCGAAGGTCGGGGCCTTGATGGAGGTCAGGTAGCCGTCCTTGACGGTGTCGACGGTCTGCCAGTCGTCCTTGAGGATGCCGCCGGTGTCACCGGAGTCGGGGTTCCACGACCAGAACGTCCAGCTGAAGCTGTCGCCGCCGTTGCCGGAGGTCGGCTTCATGTAGCTGACCAGCGCCTTGAGCCACTGCTGGTCGATCGTCGACTGGAGGGTCGTGCCGAACTCGCCGACCCACACCGGGGCGATGTTCTGCTCGAAGAGGTAGCCCCAGTACTTCGACCACACGGACGGCATGTTGGCCGGGAAGGTCGGGTCGGTGAACCACGTCTGCTGGGCGACGCTGGTGGCGTAGTCGTGGGCGGAGTAGACGACGCGGTTGGCGACGTTCAGCTCGACCGGGTACTGCCCGGCGCCCATCAGGTTGCCGCCCCACCAGCCGGACACGCCGTTGAAGGTCTGGATGCCCTCGACGAAGATCAGCAGGTTGGGGTTGACGCCCAGGATCGCGTTGCCCGCGCGCTCGGCAGCCAGCCGCCAGTCGATCGTGGTGTCGCCGCAGCCCCAGCAGGCCGGGTCGTGCGGCTCGTTGTGCAGGTCGATGCCGACGACGGCGGTGTTGTTCTGGTAACGCGTCGCGAGCGCCTTGAGGTTGGTGATCCAGGTCGACTCGGGAACGCTGCTGGTGTACCAGAGGGCCGACTGCCCACTGGAGTCCGGACGGTGCCGGTCCAGGATGACCCGCAGGCCCACGGAGCCCGCGTAGTTCACGATCTTGTCCATGATCTGCAGCGGGCTGAGGCCCTGCAGATCGGTGTTCATGTTGTAGAAGGTGATGCTGTTGGCGGTCGCGCCGGCCTTGAAGATGTCGTCACTGTAGGGCAGCCGGATGGTGTTGTAACCGAGCTGCTTCATCTGGTCGATCATGCTCTTGTAGTCGCGCGACCAGAGGCCGTGCACCACTTCGTTGCTGGTCTCGAAGCCGAACCAGTTGATGCCCGCGATGCGCACCGCCTGGTTGTTCGAGTCCAGGATCTGCCGGCCGCTGGTGTGCCAGTAGCCGCTGCCCGCGTCGGCGGCGGCCGCCGACGGCACCGGGGCGGCGCTGGCGTGACTCTGCCCCGCGATCGACAGCAGGGCGAGCATCGCGGCGGCGACGGCCGCCGCGACGAGCACGCGCAGCCGCCGCAGACTTCTCAGCGGACTCCGGACATCCGGATAGGGAACCACGGTGCGCTTCCTCTCGGTGGGGGGACGGAACGCTTCGGTTCGTGGTGGGGGGTTGCGTCTTCAGCCATGGGAGCGCTCCCACTGGCTACAAGGTATGGAAGCGAGGCCACCCGACGGACGTCAAGGGGTCGTACGGCCTTCACCTTCTGAACGCGGAATCTCCGGCGGCGTGCGAGCGGCCTGCTCGCGGGCGGCCGACCGGTGCTCACCGCCCCCCGGGGCGCCGGAAACTGACGCCCGGGGCCGCCGCCGTGTCGGCGTGCCGGGTCGACACACGCCGGGCCGATCCGGTCCAGGATGGTGGTACGCCGGGGCCGCCGGGAGCGGTGTCCGGTCTCAGGCGCTTCACCGGTCACACGTCAGGAGCCGACTGCCATGCTGAACCCCGATGTCCGCCAGGTGCTCGACGGCACCGCCATCGCGCACCTCGCCACCGTCCTGCCGGACGGCTCGCCGCACACCGTCCCGGTCTGGATCGGGACGCGCGGGGACCGGATCGTCTTCATCACCGGACCGGACTCGCGCAAGGCCCGCAACCTGCAGCGCGACCCGCGGGTCGCGATCTCGCTGACGTCGCCGGACAACCCGTACGAGCCGGTGGTCATCCGCGGGCGGGTCGTGGAGTGGCTGGACGGGGACGCGGGATGGGCGGTCGTGGACGAGGTGGCGGAGAAGTACACCGGACGGCCGTACGCGCGGGACGCGGAGCGGGTCGCCGCGCTCGTCGAGCCCGAGCGGCAGAAGGTGGGGATCTGAGTCCAGGCGGCGGAAGATCCGGGTGGGGCACGGACGGCCTCGCGGGTTAGGCTTGCCTAAGTAGCACGATCTCCGGCAGAGAGCGGGTTTCCATGGCAGAGCGACCGGCACCCAAGGGCCGGCGGGCACGGCACGCCACGGTGGTGCGGACCGGCAGGGTCACCCCGCGGATGGTGCGGGTGGTGCTGGCCGTCGATCCCGCCGACCGGCCCGACATCGGCGCCTTCACCGACCACTACGTCAAGCTGGTCTTCCCACCCGAGGGCGTGGCGTACCCGCGGCCGCTGGACATGGAGGCGGTACGCCGCGACCTGCCGCGCGAGCAGTGGCCCCGGACCCGGACGTACACCGTGCGGGCCTGGGATCCGGAGGCCGGCGAGATGACCGTGGACTTCGTGCACCACGGCGACGAGGGCCTCGCGGGGCCCTGGGCGGCGGCCGCCCGGCCCGGCGACGGCATCGACTTCATGGGCCCCGGCGGCGCCTACTCCCCCGACCCGGCGGCCGGCTGGCATCTGCTGGCGGGCGACGAGAGCGCGCTGCCGGCCATCGCGGCGGCCGTCGAGGCGCTGCCGCCGGGCGCGCCCGCGAAGGTCTTCGTCGAGGTGGCCGGCCCGGAGGAGGAGCAGAAGCTGGAGGGCTCCGGTTCCGGCGACATCGAGGTGGTCTGGCTGCACCGCGGCGGACGGCCGGTCGGCGAGGCGCTGGTCGCCGCCGTCACCCGGATGGCGGTGCCCGAGGGCGATGTGCAGGTCTTCGTGCACGGTGAGGCGGGCTTCGTGAAGGAGCTGCGCCGCTTCGTCCGGGTGGACCTGGGCGTCCCGCGCGAGCGGCTGTCGGTCTCCGGCTACTGGCGGCGCGGCGCGGACGAGGACGGCTGGCAGTCGTCCAAGCGGGAATGGAACGCCGAGGTGGAGCGCGAGCAGGAGTCCGACGGCCGCCCGTAGCGGCTTCGGCGGAACGTGTGGGCGCCGGCCTCGGCGGAACGTGGGGGCGGGGCCCCGCGGGCCGCGCGGGGGCGCCCCCCCCGCCCCCCCCCCGCAGACAGACGGCGGGGGGGGGAGAGGAGGAGGGGGGGGGGGGGGGAGAG